>JAIRPF010000158.1 GCA_031257115.1 Accumulibacter sp. | reverse complement strand
GACATTCTACACACGTGAAACAAGGCCCCGCAAGAGGCGGATGCCATTTATTTCCGCCCGCCTCACGAGACTCCGCCCGCGTGAGAACCTCCGCTTCGTTATTTTCCTCCGCCTCCGCCACTGTTATTCCCCTCCCCCGCCTCGTCATTCCCTCACACCGTCATTCCCGCGAAAGCGGGAATCTAGCGCCTTGCCTCCAGCCCGAAGGGCTGCCAATTCAATTCAAAGGATGCGGCGCTACGCGCCGGAAGGTACGCCCTGGATTCCCGCTTTCGCGGGAATGACGAGGTGGGGGGAAGGGGTGGAGGCGGAGGCGGGGGTAAGGGCAGGGGCGGAGGTGGGGGCGAACCGGATTCTCGCTGGTTCAGGGGAATGACGAAGCGACTTGACGGTCTGGTTCCCGCCGGAGAAGGACTTTTCGCGCGGCGCGGACGGCCGATCACGTTCGAATCGTCATTTTCCGATGGATCGAGAACTTGGCCACGCGATTTTTATTTTACACAAGCCTTTGATTTTATTTGTGATTTGGCGTATCATCGCGGCGTATCACTGGTGCCCAGGAGAGGACTCGAACCTCCACAGTGTTGCCACCACCAGGACCTGAACCTGGCGCGTCTACCAATTTCGCCACCTGGGCGCTGCAAGGAAGCGGGCATTCTAATGGACAAAGGAAAAATGTCAACAAAACCGTCGAAAATCCGAAAAAAAGACCCTTATTTTCAGCGTGAAGCGGCGAAATACGCGCATCCGCTGCCGTCCCGCGAATACGTGCTGATGCTTCTGGAAAAGCAGGGCAAGCCGGTCGGCTATGATCACCTGTGCGCGTTGCTGGACATTCGCCAGGGCGAGGAGGAAACGTTCCAGCGGCGTCTGGGCGCGATGGAGCGGGAGGGCGAATTGATGCGCAACCGCAAGGGCGCTTATATCCTGCCGGAGCGGGCGAATCTCATCGCGGGGCGCGTCGAGGGGCACGCCGACGGTTATGGATTCCTGGTTCCGGACGATGGCGGCGGGGATCTTTACCTCGACGCCCGGCAGATGACGAAGGTATTGCACCGCGACCGCGCGCTGGCCCGCGTGACCGGCCTCGACCGCAAGGGGCGGCGCGAGGGGGCCATCGTCGAAGTGCTTGAACGGGCCAATACCCGGATCGTCGGACGGGTGCTGATCGAGCACGGCATCACGGTCGTCGTGCCCGAAAACAGGCGCATCAGCCAGGACATCCTGATCGTTTCCGACCGCAAGACCGACAAAAAACTCAAACCCAGGGCCGGGCAGGTCGTCGTCGCCGAAATCGTCGAACAGCCCGACCGGCATTCGCAGCCGATGGGGCGGATCGTGGAGATACTGGGCAATTACGCCGATCCCGGCATGGAGATCGAGATCGCGCTGCGCAAGCACGATCTTCCATTCGAGTTTTCGGCGCAGGCCGTGGCGGAGGCCGAGCGGCTGCCGGACAAGGTCCGCAAGCCGGCGTCGCCGGAGCGGATCGATCTGCGCGATCTGCCGCTGGTGACCATCGATGGCGAAACGGCGCGCGATTTCGACGACGCGGTGTTCGCGGAAAAGAAGGGAAGGGGCTGGCGGCTGGTCGTGGCGATCGCCGACGTCAGCCATTACGTGAAGCCCGGCACGGCGCTCGACCGCGAGGCCAGGGAGCGCGGCAATTCGGTCTATTTTCCGCGCCGCGTGATTCCCATGCTGCCGGAGAAACTGTCCAACGGCCTGTGCTCGCTCAACCCGGACGTCGACCGGCTGGCGATGGTCTGCGACATGGACATCGACGCGCGCGGCGGCATCAAGGATTACCGTTTCTATCCCGCGTTCTTCCGTTCCAGGGCGCGCCTGACCTATACGCAAGTGTGGCGCTGGCTTTCCGGCGGCGCGCGGCCGGAAAGCGCCCCGCACGAAAATTTGCAGGAACCCCTGCGGGCGTTGTATGCCCTTTACAAGACCCTGCTCAAGGCGCGCGACAAGCGCGGCGCGATCGATTTCGAGACGGTCGAGACGGTGATGCTGTTCGACGGCCAGGGCAAGATCGAGAACATCGTCCCGACGCAGCGCAACGACGCGCATCGTCTGATCGAAGAGTGCATGCTTGCCGCCAACGTCTGCGCCTCGGCTTTCCTGCAAGAACACGGACAAACCAGCCTGTACCGCATCCATGAAGGCCCGACGCCGGAAAAGCTCGAAAACCTGCGCGGTTTTCTCAAGGAATTCGGCCTCGCGCTGGCGGGCGGCGACAACCCCACGGCCAAGGACTACGCGGCGCTGCTCGACCAGACCAGGAACCGGCCCGACGCCCAGCTGCTGCAAACGGTGATGCTGCGCTCGCTGCGGCAGGCGGCGTACAGCCCGGACAACGTCGGCCATTTCGGACTCTCCTACGAGCATTACGCGCATTTCACCTCGCCGATCAGGCGCTACCCGGACCTCCTGGTGCACCGTTCGATCAAGGCCGCGCTCAAGGGCAAGAGTTATTCTCCGGGCGACTGGGAGGAGATCGGGCTGCATTGCTCGATGACCGAACGGCGCGCCGACGAGGCAAGCCGCGACGTGCTCAACTGGCTGAAGTGTTACTACATGCGCGACCGCATCGGCGAAGAATTCGACGGCACGATCTCCGCCGTCGTCCCGTTCGGCGTGTTCGTCGCGCTCGACGCCGTCTACGTCGAAGGTCTGGTACATGTGTCGGAGCTGGGCGAGGACTATTTCCGGTTCGACGCCGGAAAGTTCCAGATGCTGGGAGAGCGGACCGGCAAGCGTTACCGGATCGGCGACCGGCTGCGCGCGCGCCTGGTGCGCGCCGACCTGGAAAGCGGACGCATCGACTTCGTGCTGGGCGAGTAAAAACGAGCCGCCCCGCAGCGGAAGTTTTGAAAACGGTTGGCCACGGAGAGCACGGAGAGAACCCTGGAAAAGCGATGACCACGCGGCGGGCACGGCGGGAAACAGAAGCAAGAAATCTTTCGTCGTGTCGTGTTCGTTGTGGTTGAAAAGCGATAACCCCAGAGACACGGAGAAATAAAATTCCGGAAAGATTTTTCTCCGTGTTCTTCGTGGTTGAAGCGTTTTCGATTCAGGCGATGCCAATTCCGTTTCCTCGTCGTTCCCTTGATAAGCGGTAATCCGGTTCGCCGTTGCTGTTGCTGTTGTCGGTTGCTATTGCTATTGCCGTTGCCTCCGCCATTACCTTCGCCAATTACCTTCGCCGGTTCCGTCACCGTCGTCATTCCCGCGAAAGCGGGAATCCAGGGCGTACACTCCGGCGCGCAGCGCCGCATCCTTTGAATTTGCAGCCCTTCGGGCTGAAAGTCACGAACTGGATTCCCGCTTTCGCGGGAATGACGGGGGCAGCGAGCGAATGACGGGGATCGACAAGCGAATGACGGGATTTTAGGCGTTCGATTCAAAAACGCGCTGTCGCGTAAGCCGCCTATTTTTGCCTGGAAACTCGACTGCCTGACTCTTTCACCGACCGCCTGACTCCTTCCGACTCGCGCTACCGCGCGAGCCACCACCCTCATAGAGGGATGTTTTTTGTATTGGAGCGCGGGCGTTCCGCCCGCAAAAAAAACGAACGAAGCGGGCGGGGCGCTCGCGCTTCGATCCATGCGTTCATTGGCATCGAAAAAGTTTCCGTCGCGGTTGATTCGTCTTTCGCCGTTTCACCTTTCTCCGCGCTTTTCGTGTTCTTCGCGGTTAAAGTTTTCGCTTCTCGCCGCGCCGCCGGGGGCGGGGATTTGGAGAAACCGGGGGGAAGCGGATAACATCACGAAAATCGGCGTCGCCGGCGATGTCCAAACCGGAACCGGCGAGCCGCGAGGCGGTATCGGCGGCGGGAAATTCCGGTGTGGAAGGAAAGCGTGGGGCATGGATACACAGGAAAAAATGAGCGAGGAGAAAATCGTTCCGGATGCCGGGCTGGATTCGGGCGGTGAGGGTGCCGTCGAGGAGTCCGCCGCGGATGCCGCCGTCGACGTGGGGCGGCGGTTGCGCCTGGCGCGCGAGGCGCGCGGTATTTCGATCGGCGCGGTGTCGGCCGCGCTCAAGCTGAGTCCGCGTCAGGTGGAGGCCCTCGAAGCGAACGACTGGCATCACTGGCCCCGGACGATTACCCGCGGGTTCGTGCGCAACTATGGGCGCTATCTCGAACTCGACGCCGGTTCCTTGATGGAGGCGCTGGACGGAGCGCCGATGCCGCAAGGGCCGGAGTTGACCGTGAGCGCCGGAGCGCCGGCCAACATGCCGCGCGAGGGGCGGGGGGATCGGCGCGATTACGCGCGCGTCGCGGCCGGGCTGATCGTCCTGGCGCTGGCGATTCTGGCGTATTTCTTCGTTCCCGCCGAGACGTGGCGGCCGACCGTCGAATCGCTCAGGGCGCTCGTGCCGGCGCGGCCGGCGCAATCCATGACCGCGCCGCCCGGCGGCTCCGGCCGATCCGGCGGCGTTTCCGTCGCCGCGCCGGAAACCGCCCCGGCCGCCGCCGTGACGCCGGTTCCGGAAGCGGCGTCCGTCGCGCCCGGCGCGTCCCCGGCCGCGTCCCTATCCGCGACTCCATCCGCGACCCCACCCGCGCCCAGCGTGTCCGTCGCGCCCGGCGTATCCCCGCCCGCGCCGGTTGCGCCGCCAGCGACCCCGCCAGCGACATCACCCGCGCCGGAGCCTTTGGCCCAGGCCGCGCCGGAGCCGGCCGCGCCGCCCGCGGACGCGGAGGCTCCCGCGCCGTCCGGCGACACGCTGGTATTTTTCTTCGCCAAGCAATCATGGGTCGAGGTACGCGACCGCGACGGCCAGGTGATCTTTTCGCGCCTGAATCCGGGCGACAGCCGGCGCGAGGTCAGCGGCCGGCCGCCGTTTTCGCTGGTCATCGGCAGCGCGTCCCAGGTCATCCTGCATTACAGGGGCAAGCCCGTCGATCTGTCCCAGCGCAGCCGGGACGACGTGGCCCGCCTGACCCTCGAATGAACGTGAATGCGCCCCTCCAGCGCCGCCCCACGCGGGCCGTGCGCGTCGGCCCGATCGTCGTCGGCGGCGGCGCGCCGGTCGTCGTCCAGTCGATGACCAACACCGATACCGCCGACGCGGCGAGGACGGCCGACCAGTGCGCCGAACTCGCGCGCGCGGGTTCGGAACTCGTGCGCGTGACCGTCAACACGCCCGAGGCGGCGGCGGCGATTCCCGCCATCCGCGAGCGGCTCGACGGCATGGGCGTCGATACGCCGCTGATCGGCGATTTCCACTACAACGGGCACCGTCTGCTCGCCGATTTTCCGGAGTGCGCGCGGCTCCTGGCCAAGTACCGCATCAATCCGGGCAACGTCGGCCACGGCGGGCGGCGCGACGAGCAGTTCGCGCGGATGATCGAGATCGCCTGCGAATACGGCAAGCCGGTGCGCATCGGCGTCAACTGGGGCAGCCTCGATCAGGATTTGCTCGCGCGCGTCATGGACGGCAACGCCCGCCGCGCCCGGCCGCTCGACGCCGTCGGCGTGATGCGCGAGGCGGTGATCGCCTCGGCGCTGGAGTCCGCGGCGCGGGCGGAGGAGATCGGGCTTCCCGGCGAGCGCATCGTCCTGTCGTGCAAGGTGTCCGGCGTGCAGGACCTGATCGCCATCTACCGCGAGCTTTCCCGGCGCTCGGATCACGCCCTGCATCTCGGCCTGACCGAGGCCGGAATGGGTTCCAAGGGGATCGTCGCCTCCACGGCCGCGATGGCCGTCCTGCTTCAGGAAGGAATTGGTGATACGATCCGCGTTTCGCTGACGCCGGAGCCGGGCGGCCAGCGCGCGCGGGAAGTCACCGTCGCGCAGGAATTGTTGCAGGCCATGGGCCTGCGCGCCTTCGCGCCGACGGTCACGGCGTGTCCGGGCTGCGGGCGGACGACCAGCGCCTTCTTCCAGGAGCTTGCGCAAGCCGTCCAGGATCACGTGCGCGAGCATATGCCCCGGTGGCGGGCCGAATACGAGGGCGTCGAGGCCATGACGCTGGCGGTGATGGGCTGCGTGGTCAACGGGCCGGGCGAGAGCCGGCACGCGAACGTCGGCATCAGCCTTCCGGGAACGGGCGAAGCGCCCGCCGCGCCGGTGTTCGAGGACGGAGTGAAGACGGTTACGCTGCGCGGAGAGAACATCGCCGGAGAATTCGTCGCCATCGTGGATCGCTACGTGGCGCGGACCTATGAGAGGAAGATCGCATCGACATCATGAGCCAGAGCATCCAGTCCGTGCGCGGGATGAACGACATCCTGCCCGGAGAATCCGAGTCGTGGGAAGTGTTCGAGCAGACCGCGCGCGCGTGGCTGAAGAGCTACGGCTACCGGCCGATCCGCCTGCCCATCGTCGAGCCGACGCCGCTGTTTACGCGCGCCATCGGGGAAGTGACCGACATCGTCGAGAAGGAAATGTATTCGTTCGAGGATAGCCTGAACGGCGAGCGGCTCACCTTGCGGCCGGAAGGCACGGCCGGCTGCGTGCGGGCGGTGATCCAGCACAATCTGGCGGCGCAGCGTCCGCAACGGCTCTATTACATGGGGCCGATGTTCCGCCACGAGCGCCCGCAGAAAGGCCGCTACCGGCAGTTCAGCCAGGTCGGCGTCGAGGCGTTCGGCTTCGCCGGGCCGGACATCGACGCCGAACTGATCCTCATGGGCGCGCGCCTGTGGAGCGATCTCGGCCTGGAAGGCGTGCGGCTGGAGTTGAATTCGCTCGGCCAGCCCGGCGAGCGCGCGAACTACCGCGCCGAACTCGTCGCCTATTTCGGGAAGTACGCCGATTCCCTGGACGAAGATTCCCGCCGCCGTTTGCGGACCAATCCCTTGCGCATCCTCGACAGCAAGAATCCGGCCATGCGGGAGCTGATCGCCGGCGCGCCGAAACTGACGGCCCATCTCGGCGCCGGATCGATGGCGCATTTCGAGGGCGTGCAGCAGGTTCTGCGCGACGTCGGCCTGGCCTACGAAATCAATCCGCGCCTGGTGCGCGGTCTCGATTACTATAATCTGACCGTGTTCGAATGGGTCACGGATCGCCTCGGCGCGCAGGGAACGGTTTGCGCCGGCGGCCGCTACGACGGGCTGGTCGAACAGTTGGGCGGCAAGCCGATGCCGGCCTGCGGTTTCGCCATGGGCGTGGAGCGCCTGGTCGCGCTGATGCGCGAATCGGGGGACGATCCGGAGCCGGACGCGATGGACGTCTACCTCGTGCACCAGGGGGACGCCGCGTCGCGCCTGGCGCCGCGCGTGGCCGAAAGTCTGCGCGACGCGGGGATCGGCGTGCTGTTCCATTGCGGCGGCGGAAGTTTCAAATCGCAGATGAAAAAGGCCGACGCCTCGGGCGCGGCCTTTGCCGTCATCATCGGCGACGACGAGGCCGGGGCCGGAGAAGTGACCCTGAAGGCGCTGCGCGCCGAGGGAAATGAGCAAAAGCGCGTCGGCCTCGACCGGGTCGCCGACGAAATCATGAATGCCTTTTTTGATGGAGACGATGCCTGATGGCTGCCTACGATCTCGAAGAACAGGAACAACTTGCCGAAATCAAGGCGTGGTGGAAACAGTACGGCAACCGGCTGGTGAACACGGCGCTCGCCGTCGCCGTGGCCGTCGTCGCCTGGCAGGGATGGAATTGGTATCAGCGCGACCAGGCCGGGCAGGCGTCGGCCATCTACGGCGCGCTGCAAAGAGCCGCGCAGGAGGGGAACACGCAGCAGATCAAGGCCGCCAGCGGCGAGCTGCTGGAAAAATTCGGCCGGACGCCGTATGCGGTGCTGGGGGCGCTGACGTCGGCCAAGGCCATGATCGAGGCGGGCGACGCGCAGACGGCGAAGGCGCAGCTCCTGTGGGCGGCCGAACACGGCAAGGATGAGCTGCGCGATCTGGCGCGCCTGCGCGCGGCCGCGGCGCTGCTCGACGAAAAGGCTTACGGGCAGGCGCTCGCGCAGCTCGACGGAGCCGCTTCCGGCCCGGCGTTCGAGATTCGCTTCCAGGACGCGCGCGGCGACATCCTCGCCGCGCAGGGCAAGAGAACGGAGGCGGTGTCCGCTTACCGGACGGCGCTGAGCCGCCTGGACGAACTGGAGAAGGGTGGCAAGAGTGGCGGGGGCGAATGGCAAAGCCAGTCGAACGCCATCTTCCGCGAACTGGTCGGACAAAAGATCGACGCCCTGGGAGGGGGGCTGTGATGCGCGCGCGCGTGGCCCTGGCGTTACTGGCGGCGGCGTTGTCCGTCGGCGCTTGCAGCACGCTCGACGCGATCAATCCCTTTACCGGCAAGAAACCGAAAATGGCCGAACTCAAGCCGTTTACGCCCTCTCGCGCGGCGCGCGTGGCGTGGAGCGCGAGCATCGGCAAGGGCGGCGATTACGTGTTTTCGCCGGCGGTGTCCGGCTCCTCGGTCTATGCCGCGAGCAGCGACGGAAGCGTGACCCGCATCGACGGCGGCAAGGTGGTGTGGAAAATCGACGCGGGCGTGCCCCTGTCCGCCGGCGTCGGCACGGACGGCAATCTCGTCGCGGTCGCCTCGCCGGAAGGCGATCTGCTGGTTTTTCTCGCCGCCGACGGAAAACTGGCCTGGAAGGCCAAGGCCAGCAGCGAAATCCTGGCGCCGCCCGCCGTGGGCGGAGGAATGGTCGTCGTGCGCAGCAGCGACAATTGCCTGACGGCCTACGACATGGCCGACGGCCGGTGGAAATGGCTGTACCAGCGCCCGGCGCCGTCGCTCGTGCTGCGCATGACGGCGGCTCCGGTCATCGACGGAAATCATGTGTTCGCCGGTTTTCCGGGGGGCAAGCTCGTCGCCGTCAGGCTGGACGGCGGCGCCGTCGCCTGGGAAGGAACGGTCGCCCTGCCGAGGGGAACGACCGAACTCGAACGGGTGGCCGACGTCACTAGCCCTCCCGTCATCGCGGATCGCACCATCTGCGCCGTGGCCTTCCAGGGGCGGGTGGCCTGTTTCGACCTGAACAACGGCAATCTTCTCTGGGCGCGCGACATGTCCAGCGCGGCCGGTCTGGCGCTGGATTCGCGCCACCTTTTCGTGACGGACGACAAGGGCGCCGTTCACGCCCTCGACCTCTCCGGCGGCGCCAGCGTGTGGAAACAGGACGCCCTGTCCGCGCGGCGCGTTTCGGCGCCCCTGCCGCGCCGAGGCGTGGTCGCGGTGGCGGACGCCGAGGGAATCGTGCACTTCCTGAACCGGGACGACGGCGCTTTCGCCGCGCGCGTGGAAACCGACGGCAGCCCCGTGCTCACCGCGCCGCGGGCGCTGGCGGACGGCTTCCTGATCCAGACATCCAGGGGAGGGCTGTACGCGATCGATGCCGAATGAGGTTCGTTTTTTCGACCGCGACGAATACGGCGAAAAACAAAGAAAGACCCCGTCGTTCCCGCGCAAGCGGGAATCCAGGAACGTACCTTCCGGCGCGAAACGCCGCAAATCAAGCTCCCTCTTGAGGGAGGCGTGGCTTGCGGCGCTCTGCGCCGGGGGAAATCGCTCCCCGGACGGCGCTACGCTTGCCCATCGGCCCGCGCGCGGGCGTCACTTCACCACGTAGTTGTGCCGCCGGCCCTCGCCATCATAATTAATCCCCGGCGAACCGGCCCAAGGCATTGACGGCGAAAACAGTGGTTCTGCTCGCGCCCGGATAAATGGGGAAGAATGCAAGATGTTTCAAGGGGCATGAATCTGGCGGCAAGCCGTGAAAAGTGAAACGTGAAAGAACCGATCGGAGAGATTGTTTTTCGTTCATCAAATTTTCACGTTTCACCTTTCACGTTTTACACATTTTCATCAAGAAACGAACGATCGATCCGCGATCCCGTTCCATTGAGGGCTATAATCGCGCGACCAGGGTAACGGCGCGGCCTGTTTTGGGCCGCGTTTCCATTTCATGATCGCACTGAAAAACGTATCCAAGACATTCCACGGCGCGGCGCGCGACGTACATGCCGTGCTCGGCGTGAGCCTGACGATCGAGGCGGGGGAAATCTTCGGCATCATCGGGCGCAGCGGGGCGGGCAAGAGCACCCTGGTGCGCCTGATCAACCTGCTGACCACGCCCGACGCCGGCGAGGTGATCGTCGATGGCCGCGACCTGACCCGGCTCGACGCGCAGGAACTGCGCGCGGCGCGGCGCGAGATCGGCATGATTTTCCAGCACTTCAACCTGATGTCCTCGCGCACGGTGTTCGGCAACGTCGCCCTGCCGCTCGAACTGATCGGCCGGCCCAGGGAGAAAATCCGCGCCGAGGTGGAAAAACTGCTCGCGCTCGTCGGTCTCTCCACGGAGGCCGACCGTTATCCGCAACAGCTCTCCGGCGGGCAGAAACAGCGCGTCGGCATCGCCCGCGCGCTGGCCAGCAAGCCGAAGGTGCTGCTTTCGGACGAGGCCACCTCGGCGCTCGATCCGGAGACCACGCGCTCCATTCTCGATCTCCTGCGCCGCATCAACCACGAGCTGGGCCTGACGATCGTGCTGATTACCCACCAGATGCGCGTGGTCAAGCAGATTTGTGACCGCATCGCGGTGATGGACGCCGGCCGCGTGGTCGAATCGGGCAAGGTGCTGGACGTGTTCCGCGCGCCCCGTTCGGAAGTCACGCGCTCGATGATCGGCGAGGTGATTTCCGGCGAGCTGCCCGAAACCGTGCTGCGGCGCGTGCGGCGGCGTATCGAGAAGCGCAACGGGGACGAACATCCCGATCATCTGCTGCGCCTCATTTTCGTCGGCGACGACGTCGACCGCCCGCTGCTCTCCGAGGCCGTCAAGCGTTTCGGCATCGACTTCAACATTCTGCACGGGCAGATCGACGAGGTGCAGGGACAGGGATTCGCCTCGCTCACCCTGCTCGCCAACGGCAGCCAGGAGGCGCTCGACGGGGCGATCGGCCTGCTCCGCCGGCACGACGTCACCGTCGAGGAGATCGACCATGTCCTCTGAAATGTTCGCCCTGTTCTTCGATTCCTTCCTCGAAACGCTGCTCATGGTCGGCCTGTCGGGGCTGATCGGCGCGGTTCTGGGCATTCCGCTCGGCGTCGTGCTCAACGTCACCGAGGCGCACGGCATCCTGCCGCATCCACGCTTCAACCGCGCGGTCGGGCTGACGGTCAACGCCGTGCGCTCGACGCCGTTCATCATCCTGATGGTCGCGGTCATCCCGTTTACGCGCCTCGTCGCCGGTTCGTCGATCGGCACCACGGCGGCCATCGTGCCGCTGACCATCGCCGCCGCGCCGTTCGTGGCGCGCCTCGTCGAATCGGCGCTGCGCGAAGTCGACGCCGGCCTCATCGAAGCGGCGCAGGCGATGGGCGCCACCGACGCCCAGATCATCGGCAAGGTGCTGCTGCCCGAAGCCTTCCCCGGCATCGTCGCGGGGCTGACCATCACGCTCGTGAGCCTGGTCGGCTATTCGGCGATGGCCGGCGCGGTCGGCGGCGGCGGACTGGGCGACCTGGGCATCCGCTACGGCTACCAGCGTTTCCTGCCGGAAGTCATGGCCGCCGTCGTCCTCATCCTGATCGCCTTCGTGCAGCTCGTGCAAAGCCTGGGCGATCGCCTCGTGCTCCGTGTTTCACACCGCGGGCAATCCGCGCAAACCGCTCCTTGATATTTATATTTCTTGCAAAGGGTTCCATCATGAATCGTTTCTTCCGCCTGATCGCCGCCGTTTCCCTGGCGGCTCTTTTCTCCGCCCCGATCGCGGCGCAGGACAAGCCGCTCAAGATCGGCGTTACCGCCGGGCCGCACGCCCAGATTTTCGAGATCGTCAAGAAGGTCGCCGAGCGCGACGGCCTGAAGATGCAGCTCGTCGAATTCTCGGACTACGTGCAGCCCAACGCGGCGCTGGCCGCCGGCGACCTCGACGTCAACAGCTACCAGCACCTGCCCTATCTGGAAGCGCAGATCAAGGATCGCGGCTACAAGCTGGCGTCCATCGCCCCCACCATCACCTTCCCGATCGGCATTTATTCCAAGAAGATCAAGCGCCTCGACGAACTGAAGGAGGGCGCGCGCTTCGGCATTCCGAACGATCCCACCAATGGCGGGCGCGTGCTCCTCATCCTGCAGGATTTGGGCCTGATCAAGCTGAAACCCGGCGCCGGCCTGAAGGCGACGCCGCTCGACATCGCGGAAAATCCCAGGAAAATCAGATTCGCCGAACTCGACGCCGCGCAACTGCCCCGCTCGCTCGACGACATGGAAGCCTCGGCCATCAACACCAGCTTCGCCATACCGGCCGGCCTCGACCCGGCGAAGGACGCCATCGCGCAGGAACGCCCCGACGGCCCCTACGTCAACATCCTCGTCGTGCGCGAAGAAGACAAGGACAAACCCTGGGTCGCCCGGCTGATCAAGGCTTATCACTCGGACGAAGTGAAGAAATTCATCAAGGATACCTTCAAGGATTCGATGATCCCGGCCTGGTGAGTGTTTTTGTTTTCGCGCCGATGATGAAAATGACTTCCATTTTTTCCGTCGCGCCGGCGTGAGCCGATAGTTGCTCTTGCGGGGCAAGTCTCCCTCTTGAGGGGTATGGCCCGCCGAAGGCGGGATGGGGCAGGCGATTGAATTTCAGGCGTGAATGTTTGTCCGCGTCCGGAAGCTTGAACCGCCGAACTCCTTCCGTCACGCCTTTGGCGTGACACCTCCCTCAAGAGGGAGGCTTGGCTTGCGGCGCTTCGTGCCGGAAGGTACGCGCTGGATTCCCGCGTTCGCGGGAATGACGACGGCGATGGAAGCGGCGAAGGCGGCGGCAAACCGGATTCCCGCTTATCGAGGGGATGACGGGGCTTTTCCTGCTTTTCGTCGTGTCCACCGTGCTCGTCGTGTTCGTCGTGGTTGACGCCTTCCTTTCTGGTTTTTCTCCGTGCTCCTTCGTGGTTACGCTTTTCGCGTGCGGCGCTTTGCGCTGGGCGTTCCGGCCGCGATTCACCCGAATCTCCACGGAATTTCCGCCGCGACGGCCATGATTCCGCAATCGCGCCGAATTCCGGCCGCCGGAAGCGCGGCTACAGATTGCAGAACGTCATGTCGAACGGCACGTCCGTCGCGTCGTGGATTTGGCGCTGGCGCGTTTCGGCGTCCTGGAAGACGAAGCGGACGTTCAGGGCGTGTCTGTTGGCGCTGATTTCGGGGATGTAGGGCCGTTGCGTGTCCAGCGAGACGCGCACCATCTGCGAGGCGCAGCCGCCCAGCATCCGCTGGAAATAGCCGCCCTTGGCGAGCTGGCGTTCCGTCGTTCCGCTGTCGCGCAACAGGCGCAGGACGATCACGAAACCGTCGCGCAGCGGCATCAGCGGCTGGTACCAGCCGCGCAACGCTTTTTGGCGCGTGGCGGCGTCCTGGTTCAGCCAGTAGTGATAGGACGGCAGGTCGAATTCACAGACGCCGCCGGGGATGGCCGCGCGGCTTTTGATCGCCATCAGCCAATCGTTTTCGCGCAGATACTGGCCGATTCTTCCCGTCATGGCCAGCAGCGCGGCGGACGATTGTTCGATTTCGCGGAGCGCGCCGGAAAGCGCTTCTTCCGAGATGTCGGGGTTGTTGCGAAAGGCCAGCAGCGATTGCCGCTGACGTTCGAGTTCCTGGATCAGATCCATCTTGAGATCGGCCCGGCTGGCGACTTCCAGTATCTCGAACAACGTGAAAAGAGCAGCGTGATGTTCGCGCGGACCGTGCTGCTCGATGAAATGGATCGCTTTCTCGAACAAATCCTCCAAGCGCAGCAGCGTCCTGATACGCTCGTTGAAGGGATATTCGTAGGTAATCAAATCGTCGCCGATCGGATAATCAGGATGGAATTCTTAATATCATGGAGCATTTGCGAATAAATCTCAAGAATAAATCTCAAGATCTCTTCTGGTTTTCCCCTGGAACGCCGCGCGCGCCGCCATCGGCGGCGGCTGGCCGGGCGCGCCGCCCCAGTTCGACGTAACGCCGATGCAGGATCAGGACGGCGGCGCGCAATTCGTCGCGCGCGCCGGTGTTGGACAGCACGTCGTCCGCGGCGGCCAGCCGCTCCGCCCGGCTCGCCTGGGTGGCCATGATGGCGCGGACTTCGTCTTCGCTCAGGGCGCTGCGCGCCATGACGCGCGCGATTTGCAGCGCCTCGTCGCAATCGACCAGAAGAATCCGGTCGACGCGGTCACGGTACGCGCCCGATTCGACCAGCAGCGGGACGACGAGCAGCACGTAGGGCGCGCGATCCGCGCGCTCGCAACGCGCCACGCTTTCACGGCGGATTAGCGGGTGCAGGATGGCTTCGAGACGCTCGCGCCGGGCCGGGTCGGAAAAACAGAGCCGGCGCATGGCGGCGCGGTCGAGGCCGCCGTCCCCCCGCACGACCGCGCCGCCGAACGCCTCGACGATCGCGGGCATGGCGGCGCCCCGCGCCGAGGTCAGTTCATGCGCGATCGCATCGGTATCGACGACCGCCGCTCCCAATCCGGCAAAAAAGTCGGCGACGGTCGTCTTGCCGCTGCCGATGCCGCCGGTCAGGCCGACGACCAGGCTCACGGCGGCGGATTCCGGTCACAGTCCGCCGGCTTGGCCTGGGGCATGACCTGGCCAAGTATCCGCCGCATTTCCATGACCTGCGCCTGGGGGCCGCGAAATTCGATCCGCGCGGATCCCGGCCTGCGGGGGCGTTCGACCATCCGGGCCATGCGCGCCCCTTTCCCCCGCAACGCGGCGAGCGAGGATTCGGCGGCGGCCTGCGTGGAGAAAAGGCCGAGTGAAATCGCGAAATTGTCGGCGTCTTCCTGCATGATGAAATACTCGCTGATGCCGAGCTTTTTCAGTTCCGCCACCTTGTTTTCGGCTTCCCGCCGCGTCTTGAACGGGGACATGAGCACCCAGTAGCCGGGATTCCCCGGCATGGCCGCGCGCGTCAGCCTGAACGCCGGCAGCTTTTCCGCGAACAGGCGTTCGATGGCGTCCGCATCGGTCTGCGGCACGTCGCCCAGCGCGAGGCAGGCTTCGTCGGGCGGCGATGGAGTTTGGGATGCCGGCGGGGACGGCGGCGATTCCCCGGACGGAGCGGCCTCCGCGCGCGCGCGTTTTTCCTCCGGGGGCTGGTCGTTCGACACGATGCGGATTTGCTCGGCCCGCAGAGGTTCGCCGGCGCGCGGCGCGTCGGACTCGCCGATTCCCAGATAACCGCGGGTCCAGGCGAAAAACAGCAGATTGGCGAGAACCAGCAAGAAAAAGAAGAGACGCATCGGCGCGGCCCGGCGTCAGGCGAAATCGGGCAGGTGTCGCAGCGATTCCTCGATGGCTTCGCGCGGATACTCGAAATCTTCGAGTTCGCCGGCGAAATAGCGGTCGTAGGAAGACATGTCGAAATGCCCGTGCCCGGTCAGGTTGAACAGCAGCGTGCGCGGCTCGCCGGTCTGCTTGCAGCGCAGGGCTTCGTCGATGGCGGCGCGGATCGCGTGGCACGATTCCGGCGCGGGGATCACGCCCTCGGCGCGGGCGAACGTCACGCCGGCCTCGAAAGTGGCCAGTTGCGGCACCGCCACCGCCTCGATCAGACCTTCTCGGTAGAGCTGCGAGACGAGCGGCGAAGCGCCGTGGTAGCGCAAGCCGCCGGCGTGGATGCCGGGCGGCGTGAAATCGTGCCCCAGCGTAAACATCTTCATCATCGGCGTGAATCCGGAGGAATCGCCGTAATCGTAGGCATACTTGCCGCGGGTCAGCGACGGGCACGAGGCCGGCTCGACCGCCACCAGCCGTACCGGCTTGCCGTTGCGCCCGCCGGCGGCGTTGTCGGCGAAAAAGGGAAAGGCCATGCCGCCGAACGACGAGCCGCCGCCGCACGGCGCGAAAACCACGTCGGGCCAGTCGTCGGCCATTTCGAACTGCTTTTTCGCTTCCTGGCCGATGATCGTCTGGTGCAGGATGACGTGGTTCAACACCGATCCGAGCGCGTAATTGGTGTCGGCGCGCGAGGCGGCTTCCTCGACGGCTTCCGAGATCGCCAGGCCGAGCGACCCCGGATGATCCGGATCGCGCGCAAGCGCCTCGCGCCCGGTTTGCGTCATCGCCGACGGGCTGGCGAAAATCTCGGCGCCCCAGGCGCGCATCATCGAACGCCGATAAGGTTTCTGTTCGTAGCTCACCTTGACCATGTAGACGCGCGCCTCGATGCCGAACATCTGGCACGCCAGCGCCAGCGAACAGCCCCACTGGCCGGCGCCGGTCTCGGTGGCGATGCGCCGGATTCCCGCCTGGCGGTTGTAGTAAGCCTGCGGCACGGCGGTGTTGGGCTTGTGCGATCCGGCGGGCGAAACGCCTTCATACTTGTAATAGATTTTCGCGGGCGTGCCCAGCATCGCCTCCAGCCGCGCGGCGCGGACCAGCGGCGACGGCCGCCACAGGCGGTAGATTTCGCGCACTTCCTGTGGAATCGGAATCCAGCGTTCGGTCGACATTTCCTGTTCGAGGATCGCCATCGGAAAGATGACGCCCATTTGCTCCGGCGTCGCCGGCTTGCCGTCCGGGCCAAGCGGCGGCAGCGGCGGACTCGGCAGATCGGCCGCCACGTTGTACCAATGGGTGGGAATTTCGGATTGGGGAAGGACGAAACGCAACGACTCCATGATGACTCCGGAAATGAAATTGATTAAAGCGGCGTGAATAAAAAATAGTGCCAGTATACCGGCGCGAAGCGTTCATCGTAAAACTGGAGCGTTTTCGGTTCGACCCTGCGCATCATGAAAAACGAAAAAGCGAACACTTTATGGAGCGGATGATACTTGCCTCCGCGAAGCCATCGGCGCGAAACGCCGGAGTGTACGCCCTGGATTCTCGCCGTGACCTCCGTGTTCGCCGTGGTTAAAAGAATTTCATCTTTTGCCGTTGAACGGCCCGCGATCTTCAGATGTCGGCCGCGGCGTAGTGAGCCTGCTCCACGGCCTGGGTGACCTGGCCGGGCGTCGAGGCGTCGCCTATCACGAAAACGACTGGCGCGGCGCGGCGGAATTCGTCTACAAGCGTTTCGCCGGGCCTGAGTCCGGTCGCCACGAACACGCTGTCGGCCGCGATGACCATTTCCCGGCCGTCCGCGCCCTCGGCGCGTACCACCGGACGCGGCCCTTCGTGGCTTATCTCCTTGACATTCGTGACCGTCAGTATTTCCACCCGGCCTCTCAGGGCCTTGCGCAGCGCGTCCTTGTGGAATCTCGGCGCGTCGACCGCCCAGTCTTTCGCGATCTCCATCACGATGACCTCGCGCCCGGCGTCGGCGAGGTGGACCGCCGTTTCGCAACCCACCAGACCGCCGCCGATGCAGGCGACCGGCGTATCCACGGCCTTCTTGATCGCCTCGGCGAGAAAGACGTTCGTCCCGTGCGGGAGGAACATCGAGGGGTGGGTGATGAGTAATTTCCCCTCTCTTCAAAAAATTAGTCACATCCAGAAGTGGAAGAACTTGCTCGAAATGTGACCGGAGGAAGTTCCACTAAGGAATCAAGGTTCAGCGACAGCCAGATCATTGGCGTGCTCAATCAGGCAGAGGACGACACACCGGTTCCGGAACCGTACCGGCGGCATGGCATCGGCTCGGCAACGTTCTACAGATGGCGCTCAAGGTATGGGTATGGGGCATACACACCCCAGTGAGCGACGGGCGCGCCTTCCGGCGGTTCGACGTGATGGAAGAGCACGACCGCGAGGGGCCGGGCATCGAGGCGGATTTCTCCCTGCCCGCGCCCCGCCTCACCCGGGCGCTGGGGAGAATCATCCTGTGGCGGGAGCCGCCCCGGGCCATCCGCTGCGACGACGGCCCGGAATACCTCAGCCGCGCACAGCGGGCAGGGGCATGGCCGCGCGGCATCCACATCGAGCGCATCCCGCCCGGCAAGCCCCGTGGCAGAACGCCTGTGTCGAGCGCCATCACCGGACGGCGCGCCATGACGGGCTGGCGCAGCCTCTATTTGCCTCCATCGCGCAGGCGCGGGAATCCGCAACGCGCGGGTTATGGGCTTACCCTCGCGAACGCCCGAATATGGCTATCGGCGGCATCACCCTCTTGCAGAAGTTGGCCGCCTACTCTCTTTCCACTTTGGGTGGCAGTTATAAAGGGAGGCTTGGCGACATCGTCGTATTGGACAATCTGAGTTCTCAATCATGCTTCGCCCAAGAGATTGTTCAATCACGATCGGCCAAGCCCCTGTTTCTCCCCGCGTACAAATCCGATCGAAAAGATGTGGGGGCAGGCGAAGCAGATTTTGCGAGGGATCAAGGCGTACACACAGGAAACGCTTTTCGATACCGTTGCCAAAGCCCCGAACAGCGTCACCGCAGAGGATGCGATGTGGGTATGTGTGAGGGGAAAATAACCCCCCTGCGCCAAGAGCGCGGGGAATCGCAAGTTGAAATGCGCTAAAGCATCAAACGCGAATGAACAGACACACGAACGGAAAGCCCATCATTCCCGCTTGCGCGGGAATGATGATTTTCCCTGTCTTTCCGCACTTGATGGTTCGATCGCCCGATTCCTTCCGACCCGCCTTCGACGGGCACCTCCCTCAAGAGGGAGGCTTTGATTGGAGCGCGAGCGTCCCGCCAGTTTCATCCGCTTTTTGCGGGCGGGACGTTCGTGCTCCTTAGGCTCCGGGCAAGGCTTCGATTCCGTTCGTCAGGCGCTGGCGGCGTCGCCGGCGCTGCTTTCCGGTGGCGTTTCCACTTCCGCGGACAGGGTAATCACCAGAGGCTCGCCGGACTGGATGTCGCCGGCGGCGTCGTGATCGGCTTCCGGTTCGATTCCCGCCGCGCCGCTCTTGCGCATACGGTGGTAGGCCAGGCCGGTTCCGGCCGGAATCAGGCGGCCGACGATGACGTTTTCCTTGAGTCCGCGCAGTTCGTCGCGCTTGCCCATGATCGCCGCTTCGGTCAGCACGCGCGTGGTTTCCTGGAAGGAGGCCGCCGAGATGAACGAGTCGGTCGAGAGCGACGCCTTGGTGATGCCGAGCAGGACCGGTTCGTAGACCGCCGGCAGTTTTCCGGCGCCGATGGCATTGTCGTTCTCGTCGAGCAGATAGGCTTTTTCGACCTGTTCGCCGCGAATGAACCGGGTCTCGCCGGGGTCGACCACGATGACGCGCCGCAGCATCTGGCGGACGATGACTTCGATGTGCTTGTCGTTGATCTTCACGCCCTGCAGGCGGTAGACGTCCTGGACTTCGTCCGTGATGTAGACCGCCAGCGCCTCCATGCCTTGCAGGCGCAGGATGTCATGCGGATCGGGCGCGCCGTCGACGATCATTTCGCCCTTGTTGACCACCTGCCCGTCGTGCACCAGGACGTGCTTGTCCTTCGGGATCAGGTATTCGTGCGTGACTCCTTCCATGTCGCTGATTACCAGGCGCTGTTTTCCCTTGGTGTCCTTGCCGAAGGAAACGCTCCCGGTGAACTCGGCCAACATGCCGGCGTCCTTCGGCGTGCGCGCTTCGAACAGTTCGGCGACGCGCGGCAGGCCGCCGGTGATGTCGCGGGTCTTGGCCGATTCCTGCGGCAGGCGCGCCAAAACTTCGCCCACCGAGATTTCCTGTCCGTCGAACACGGTGATGATCGCGCCGACCTGGAAAGTGATCGTCACCGGGTGGTCGCTGCCGTGCATCCGCACTTCCTCGCCGCTGGCGTCGAACAGCCTGACCTGCGGGCGCAATCCCTTGCTCTGGGAACGGCCGCGCTTGGGATCGATCACGACCAAGGTCGACAGCCCCGTGACTTCGTCGATCTGCTTGGCGACCGTCACGCCTTCTTCGACGTTTTCGAATTTCACCGTGCCCGAATACTCGGCGATGATCGGACGGGTATGCGGGTCCCAGGCCGCCAGCTTGGTGCCCGCCTTGACGGACTGGCCGTCCGTCACTTGCAGCGTCGATCCATAGGGCACCTTGTGCTTTTCGCGCTCGCGGCCGTTGTCGTCGGTGATGACGACCTCGCCGGAACGGGTGATGACGATTTTCTCCCCCTTGGCGCTGGTCACGTAGCGCATCGACGCCGTAAACCGCACGACGCCCGCGCTCTTGGTTTCGACGTGGCTGGCCACGGCGGCGCGCGAGGCGGCTCCGCCGACGTGGAAAGTGCGCATGGTGAGCTGGGTTCCCGGCTCGCCGATCGACTGCGCGGCGATGACGCCCACCGCCTCGCCGACGTTGACCAGCGAACCGCGGCCGAGATCGCGGCCATAGCATTTCGCGCACAAGCCGTAGCGGGTTTCGCAGGTCAGCGGCGTGCGCACCTTGATTTCGTCGATTCCGAGCTGATCGATGAGGTCGCACAGATCCTCGTCGATCAGGGTTCCCGCCTCGATCACCGTCTCGCTGGTTTCCGGATGGACCACGTCATTGACGTTGACGCGGCCGAGAATGCGCTCGCGCAAAGGCTCGATGACTTCGCCGCCTTCGATCAGCGCCTTCATGGTCACGCCGTTCAACGTGCCGCAATCTTCCTCGGTGACCACCAGATCCTGGGTGACGTCCACCAGGCGGCGAGTCAGGTAGCCCGAATTGGCCGTCTTCAGCGCCGTGTCCGCCAGGCCCTTGCGCGCGCCGTGCGTCGAGATGAAGTATTGCAGAACGTTCAGCCCCTCGCGGAAGTTGGTGGTGATCGGCGTCTCGATGATCGAGCCGTCCGGCTTCGCCATCAGCCCCCGCATGCCGGCCAGCTGGCGAATCTGCGCCGCCGAGCCGCGCGCGCCGGAATCGGCCATCATGTAGATGGAATTGAACGATTCCTGCTCGTCCTTGTTGCCGTGGCGGTTGATGACTTCCTCGTGGCCCAGTTGGGCCATCATCACCTTGGCCACCTGGTCGCCGGTGCGGCCCCAGATGTCGACCACCTTGTTGTAGCGTTCGCCATTGGTCACGAGGCCGTTGGTGTACTGGCTCTCGATCTCCTTGACCTCCTTCTCGGCGGCCGCGATGATTTCGCCCTTCTGCCCCGGCACCAGCATGTCGTCCGAGCAGATCGATATGCCCGCCTGCGTCGCCAGGCGGTATCCGTTCTGCATCAGCTTGTCGGCGAAAACGACCGTCTCCTTCAGTCCGCAACTGCGGAAAGAGGCGTTGATCAGCCGGGAGATTTCCTTCTTCTTGAGCGGCTTGTCGACGAGGCTGAACGGCAGCCCCCTCGGCAGGATTTCCGACAGGAGCGCCCGCCCGGCCGTGGTTTCGTAACGCGTCAGTTTTTCATCCCAGCCGCCGTCGCCGTTCTTCACGGATTCGCGGATGCGCACCGAAATCCTGGAATGCAGTTCGAGTTCCCCGGCTTGCAGGGCGCGGCTGATTTCGGCCAGATCGGTGAACATCATTCCCTCGCCCTTGCCGTTGATGCGTTCGCGCGTCGCGTAATACAGGCCCAGGACGATGTCCTGCGAGGGCACGATGATCGGATCGCCGTTGGCGGGCGAGAGCACGTTGTTCGAGGCCAGCATCAGGGTGCGCGCTTCCATCTGCGCTTCCAGCGACAGCGGCACGTGCACGGCCATCTGATCGCCGTCGAAGTCGGCGTTGAACGCGGCGCAGACCAGGGGATGCAACTGGATGGCCTTGCCTTCGATCAGCGTCGGCTCGAACGCCTGGATGCCGAGGCGGTGCAGCGTCGGCGCGCGGTTCAACATGATCGGGTGTTCGCGGATGACCTCTTCGAGAATGTCCCAGACCACCGGCTCCTGCATTTCGACCATCTTCTTGGCCTGCTTGATGGTGGTCGCCAAGCCCATGATTTCCAGGCGGTTGAAGATGAAGGGCTTGAACAGTTCGAGCGCCATCAGCTTCGGCAGCCCGCACTGGTGGAGCTTCAACTGCGGGCCGACGACGATCACCGAGCGGCCGGAATAGTCGACGCGCTTGCCCAGCAGGTTCTGGCGGAAACGCCCGCCCTTGCCCTTGATCATGTCGGCGAGCGATTTCAAGGCCCGCTTATTCGCGCCGGTCATGGCCTTGCCGCGCCGCCCGTTGTCGAGCAGCGAATCGACCGCTTCCTGCAACATGCGCTTTTCATTGCGCACGATGATTTCCGGCGCCTTCAGCTCCAGCAGGCGCTTCAGGCGGTTGTTGCGGTTGATGACGCGGCGGTACAGGTCGTTCAGGTCGGAGGTGGCGAAACGGCCGCCGTCGAGCGGCACCAGCGGACGCAAATCCGGCGGCAGCACCGGCAGCACTTCGAGGATCATCCATTCGGGCTTGATGCCCGCCTTCTGGAAGCCTTCGAGAATCTTCAGGCGCTTCGAGAACTTCTTGCTCTTCGTTTCCGACGAGGTCGTCTCCAGCTCCGCGCGCAGCACTTCGACCTCGCGGTTGAGGTCGATCGAGCGCAGCAGTTCGCGGATGCCTTCCGCGCCCATGGCCGCCTGAAAGTCGTCGCCGTATTCCTCGACCTTGGACAGATAATCGTCCTCGGTCAGCAATTGCCCGCGCGCCAAGGACGTCATGCCGGGATCGCAAACGACGAAGGCTTCGAAATAAAGCACGCGCTCGATGTCGCGCAGGGTCATGTCCAGCACCATGCCGAGGCGGCTCGGCAGGCTCTTGAGGAACCAGATGTGCGCCACCGGCGAGGCAAGCTCGATATGCGCCATGCGTTCGCGGCGGACTTTCGAGAGCGTCACCTCGACGCCGCATTTCTCGCAGATCACGCCGCGGTGCTTCAATCGCTTGTATTTTCCGCACAGGCACTCGTAATCCTTGATCGGCCCGAAAATCTTGGCGCAAAAGAGGCCGTCGCGTTCCGGCTTGAAGGTACGGTAATTGATCGTTTCCGGTTTCTTGACCTCGCCGTAGGACCATGAACGAATCTTGTCCGGCGAAGCCAGGCCGATGGTGATCGCGTCGAACTGCTCTTCCTGCGTTACCTGTCTGAACAAATCAAGCAGTGCTTTCATGCTTACGCTCCATTTGTGGAGAAAATCTTTTCAACCACGGCGAACACGACGGGAAAACGAGAAAATCACAGGGTTCTCGTCGTATCCGTGGTGTCCGTCGTGGTCAAGCGCCTTTTCATTTGGCTCAATACCGTTCCAAGTCGATGTCGATCGCCAGCGAGCGGATTTCCTTGACCAGCACGTTGAACGACTCCGGCATTCCGGCGTCGATCTTGTGGTCGCCCTTGACGATGTTTTCGTACACCTTGGTCCGGCCGTTCACGTCGTCCGACTTGACCGTCAGCATCTCCTGCAGGACATAGGACGCGCCGTAGGCTTCGAGCGCCCAGACTTCCATCTCGCCGAAACGCTGCCCGCCGAACTGCGCCTTGCCGCCCAGCGGTT
>JAIRPF010000104.1 GCA_031257115.1 Accumulibacter sp. | reverse complement strand
GTCGCAGTCCAACGCAAACACATTACGCCCTCGAAACGGAGACGCCCGCACCGCCATGCGCCATCGAAAAACCGGCCGCCGCAGGCCGCAATCCCGTCCGGCATCCCGCGCCGCGCCGCCGCGAGCAAGCTATTAGCGGCAGGCATTCGTGCCCGCCGCCGTCGACGAACCTGGAAGGGGTTCGCGCCCCTCCCGGGCCTACGGTCGAAACCCTGGCCTTCGGCCGGGATTTCGACTTTCGCGCCGCCCTGAAGGGCGGGGTTTCAAACCGGAGTCCGTTTTACGATGAACCTGCTCAAGGCCCTCGCCACCGTCAGCGGCATGACCCTGCTTTCGCGCATCCTGGGATTCGCGCGCGATTTCGTGATCGCCCGCGTTTTCGGCGCGGGATGGATGACCGACGCCTTTTTCGTCGCTTTCAAACTGCCGAACCTGCTGCGGCGGCTGTTCGCCGAGGGCGCTTTCTCGCAGGCTTTCGTGCCGATCCTCGGCGAGACCCGGAACCGGCTGGGCGAGCGCGAGGCAAAGCGCCTCGTCGACCGCGCCGCCACCCTGCTGTTTCTCGCGCTCGTCGTCGTCACCCTGCTCGGCATGGCGGGCGCGCCGCTCCTCGTCTATATTTCCGCGCCCGGCTTCGCCGCCGATCCGGGCAAATTCGCGCTGACCGTCGAACTCACGCGCGTCACCTTTCCCTACATCCTCTTCATGTCGCTGGTGGCGCTGGCCGGCGGCGTGCTCAACACCTGGAACCGCTTCGCCGCGCCGGCCTTCACGCCGGTGCTGCTCAACCTCTCGTTCATCGGCATGGCTCTCTTCGCCGCGCCGTGGTTCGCGCGCCCGATCCTGGCGCTGGGCTGGGCCGTCTTCCTCGGAGGCGCCCTGCAGCTCGCCCTCCAGATTCCCAGCCTTGGGCGCATCGGCATGTTGCCGCGCTGGTCGCTCGATTGGCGCGACGCCGGCGTACGCCGCATCCTGAAGCTGATGGCGCCGGCCGTGCTCGGCGTTTCGGTGGCGCAGGTGAGCCTGCTGATCAATACGATCTTCGCCTCGTTTCTCGGCGCGGGCAGCGTCTCCTGGCTCTACTACGCCGACCGGCTGATGGAATTCCCGTCGGGAATGCTCGGCGCGGCGCTCGGCACGATCCTGCTGCCCTCGCTGTCCAAATATCATGCCAGCGAAAACTTCGACGAATATTCCAGACTGCTCGACTGGGGGCTGCGCCTGACCTTGCTGCTCGCCGCCCCGGCGGCGGTGGCGCTGGCGATCATCGCCGTGCCGCTCATCGCCACGCTCTTCCATCATGGGGCATTCACGGCCAGCGATGTATTCATGACCCGCGACGCGCTGATGGCCTACAGCGTCGGCCTGCTCGGCCTGATCCTGGTCAAGGTGCTCGCGCCGGGTTTCTACGCCCGCCAGGACGTGCGCACGCCGGTCAGGATCGCCCTCCTGACCCTGTGCGCGACGCAGGCGCTCAATCTTTCGCTGATCGGCCCTCTCGGACACGCCGGGCTGGCCCTGTCCATCGGTCTGGCCGCCTGCCTCAACGCCGGGCTGCTGTATCGCGGCCTGCGCCGGCAAGGCATCTACACTCCGCAGCCAGGCTGGCGGAAGTTTTTCGTCAGGCTCGCGGCGGCGCTCGCCGTCATGGGGACGGCGCTCTGGTTCGCCAGCGGAGATCCCGGACAGTGGCTGGAATGGCGCACTGGCGAACGCCTGCCGAGACTTTCGCTGCTCGTCTGCTGCGGCGCCGGCGTCTATTTCGCCACGCTATGGGCCGTCGGCTTTCGTCTCAGGGATTTCCGGCGGCGCGCCGCGGAATGAAAGCAACCGGAAAACGGGCGTCTGGATACAGGAATTCGATGACATGCCCGCCCGGTTTGCCTTTCGCCGCGCCCGCCGCATTCGCCGTGGCTGGATTCGTTTTTCCGTTTTAAGGGATCAAATCTCACCGCCGGACAAAACATGGCCTTGATCGCCGAAAACGAAATCCGGCTCCTTGCCGCCAAAAACACCGCGAACCAGAAGAGCAACAACAGAGTTCCAGCGCCAGCGTGGGAATCTCTTTTGGTGCCGATGGCCTGATGTTCAACATCGGCGCGAGCATGGGAAGAGGCAAGGCCGACGGCGATGACCTCGCCTGGACGGACCCCCACGTCGACGCGGGCGGCACGCTCAGGGCTTCGAATTACCTGAGTTTCAAGAACGCCACGGTCGACCTGTTCGTCTCGGCCTTCCGCGACCGCACGAACTACAAGATCCTGTCGCAACCCCGGTTGCTGATCCTCGACGGTCAGACCGGCAAACTCAACGTCGGATCCGAAGTACCAACCCGGTCGGCGGCCGTTCAGACCGAATCCGGCGATTACGTCCAGTCGGTCGAATACCGTTCCAGCGGCGTCATGTTCTCGGCCACGCACCGGATTTATCGGGATCGCGTCCTGCTCAAGATCAGCCAGCAGCTAAGCAGCTTCGCGTTGACGAACACCAGCGGCATCGACAGTCCGACGCTCGTCAAGCGCGAACTCGATACGGCCGTCGAAATGAACGATGGCGAAGTCATCATCCTGGCCGGTCTCGACGAGGTGAAGGATTCCGGCGCGCGATCGACCTTGCCGGTTCTCGGCTGGGAGTTCGGCCACTCCGATTCCCGCTCGAAAAGTCATATCTTCCTGATGCTTGAGCTAGAGCGCGTCAAAACCGACATCTGACCGCCGGCGACATCGAGGCGCTTGCCGCGTAACCCTTTCGCCGCAAGGCTTTTCTTGGTTCCAAAAACACAAAGCCCGGAAAACCGGGCTTTTTTAGTTCACGGCCATCAGGCTCTAGCTCGGAATCAGTCTTATCAACAGCGCCGCGATGAGCGCGGTTTGCAACACGCCGACGCTGATAACCCACTTCACCAACTCGGCCTTGGTCTCGGAGATTCGCGCCTCTAATCGCGCCTCGGCGATGGATACATCCTGCCTGGTCGCCACGTCGGCGCTTGTCTGCACGTCGCGGAAAGTTTCCGCGATGGCTTCGGCCTGGGATTCGTCGAGACCCGCTTTCTTCAAGCGTTGAACGACTTGGAGCGTGTCAAAAGTCAAGGTTGTCATGGTTCGGTCTCCTGTTTCGCGCTGATTATACGATTTCCGTCACCCGGAGCGGAAATTTCGGGCCGCGCATCGATGCGCCCCTTGCGCAACCCTTGCGCCGTAAGGCTTCCGTCTCCGTCCTGTGGAATTCTCCCGGTTTGAAAGCCGTTTTCGCGCGTATCGCGTGCGAGCGAGGCGTCTTGCCACGGCAGACCTGGGTCGTGCGGTTCTTGGCCTTGCGGAGCAAATGCCTCGCGGCGCGGGCCGCGCCCATCGCATCCCGGCCATCCGGCGATGGCGCTGGGTGGATGCAGGCATCGCCGTTGCCGCGGGGCCACTCGGCCGGAGTCCGCCAAGCCCCTGTCCCCGCGTCCCTCAAGACCACTCCGGCCGTGACGGCACGATCACGCCTGAGAAAGGCCCCCCCCGTGGCGCTGGAAGCGTTTTTACCCTTCGGGAAGCCTCCCGCCTACCCTTACCCCTGAAAATCGCTCACGGCTTGATTCTGACCCCTTGGCGCGGATTGGAGCAAGACAACGAACCGCCGCTCTCTGCCCAAAAAAACGGCGCATCCCGCAATCCCGCGAACCAAGCCGGTTTCCCCGGATCGTCCAGCGCCTTATCCACAAAAATTGGGGATAACCTCAAGTTTTGCCGTTCCTGCCGTTATCGTGAAGGTGATAACCATTCTCGATAACTGACATGCACCCGGGCATCCCTATCCAAGAATTCGTTGACCAGTACATCGACGCCATAACCCCGCGTCTTCGTTCGTATAAGCAAAAAAGATGGCATCTGCAACGCTTCGCGGCGTACTTTTCCGGTCGAAAACTCGCCTCGATTCGCCGCCGTGATCTCATTGAATACATCGAACATCGCCAGAATCGTGGCGTTGATCCCTCCTCCATCAACGTTGAACTGATGGTTTTTTCCGCATCGATCAACTACGCCAATAACCGCTGGGAAATCGGCGTAATCAACCCGGTCGGCGGTCTGTTTTTCCCTGCCAAGCCCGGACGCTTGCGGTATCTGGAACAGGATGAAGCGGCAAAATTGATCGTGGAAGCGGGGAAAATCAAAACGCACTACCTCGCCGACTTTATTGAATTGGCGCTCAACACCGGCGCGAGGAAAAACGAACTCCTCCAGCTTCAATTTCGCGGGATCGACTTCAATCGAAGAATTCTTACTATCGAGGGGCACACTACCAAGACTGGCAAACGCCGGTATCTGCCCATCAACCGGGCGGCGATGGACGTGCTTGAGCGCAGAAAAATTTACCGGGATAAAAATTGCCCCGGATCGCCGTGGGTATTCGCCAGGCAATCCGGGGAGCGGGTCAGATTTCTTGATGCCTTTTTCAGGCAGGCAGTGAAACAGGCGGAATTATCGGATTTCCACATTCACGACTTACGCCACACGTTCGCAAGCTGGCTTGTCAGTGAAGGTGTTGAATTAATCAAAGTGCGGGATTTGCTGGGTCACGCATCGATCAGAATGACTGAGAGATATGCGCATCTAGCGCCGCGTCGTCTTCATGAAGCTGTCGAAGTGCTTGACAGATACCGCAGCAGGTAGAACCGGAACATTCCGGTTTGATCTTAGGTTTTTGTCTTGTCCACGATTCCATGAACGCTTGATGAATGTCGCGGATGAGGCGTTTTAGCTTGTCTCGAAGTTTATGTTTCTGAATAAAAGACACAGGGGGAAACCCAATGTCTCTGATCCATTGAAACCCTGTCGATAGGCCGGTATTCCAATTCCGGCGCCTCATGGAATGTTCGGCATCGTGCGCCGCGCGGGGATGTTATCAAATACGCCGGCATCCGGTTGACTGCGCGGAACGCTTGCCGGGAAGGTTAGCGCCGTCATCATTCACGGCGTTTTCCGGTTCCTAATACCGCTTGGAAAAATACCGGCCTGCCGTCCAGCCGCACACCGGAAACGCCAAAACCGGTACACTGGCGCGTCTCGCGCTTTTTCCCGCGCCTCGCAACCCGCTTGGAGAACGTATTGATCCGGAAAAACATCATCCTTGCCGCCGTCGTGGCGGTCGTGCTCGCCGCCGCCTACCCGGCGTCTTCCTGGTATTTCGGCCGGCAGATCGAAACCATGCTGCGGGGGCAAGTCGACGCGCGGGTCGCGGCGCAGTCTTTCGTCAAGCTGGTCCGGCACGATTATGAACGCGGCGTCTTCAGCGCCGAGGAAACGATTACTTTCGAGATTCCTTTCGCCCCGTGGCCGCGTAAGCCTCCCGTTCCCACCGCGCCGGAAGCGGCGGAATCCGGGGACGGCGCGAAATCATCGGAAGCGCCGCAAGGTGTTCCGCCGACGTCCCAACCGGTTCCGAAGCCTCTCCCGTCGTTGCGCTTTACCCTGAAAAACGCCATCCGGCACGGCCCGTGGCTGGATTCCGGCGTTTTTGGCGCCGCCAGCGCCACGACCGTCGTCGAGTTCGACGAAACGATCCAGAAGAAGGCGCTGGAGGCCTTTGGCGGCAAACCGCCCCTGGAAATCCGGACGCTGTACGATTTTGCCGGCGTCGGACGCGGCACGGCCATCAGCCCGCGATTCAGCATCGCCCTGCCCGGCGGGACGGAGGCCGAAAACGCCACGCTGTCGGGCGACGGGCTGGAAGTGTCCGGCGAATTCACCCAGGACATGGAGCGGTATTCGGGGCGCGGCAACGCTCCGCGCTTCGAGTTGCTCCTGGGGGACGGTTCGCGGCTGAAATGGACGGGGCTTGGCATCGAAATCGAGCAACAGCGCCTGTTCCCCGACGAACCGCTGTTCTACATCGGCACGCGGCGGTTTTCGCTGGACGCCCTGGAAATCGAACCGCGCCAGCCCCGCGATCGGGCCAAGCCGCCGAAGGTGACGCTGAAGGCACTCAAGTTCGACGACCGGCTATCGGCTTCCGGCGAGTTCGTCGACCTGGTCGCGCGAATCGGCGCCGCCGGATTCACCATCGGCGAGCAGGACTACGGCCCGGTTGCCTGCGACATTTCCCTGAAGCACCTGCGCGCCCGCGCGCTGGCATCGCTCAACCGCAAGCTCATGGATTTGTACGGGCGGCCGGAAACGCTGCAAGATCGGGAACGGCTATCGCGGGCGCTGGAACCGATGAAGGATGAAATCATCGGCCTGCTGCTCGACGATTCCGTCCTGTCGATCGACCGCATCGCCTTCCACATGCCCGGCGGGGAAGCGAATTTCAGTGTCAGCGCCAGTCTGGCCGGCGCCGACGCCAAGGACTTCGACAGCCCGGCGGCGCTGATCGAAAAGCTCGAAGCCACCGCCGAACTGGCCCTGCCGGCCTCGCTGGTCGAAATGCTGACCCAGGCCGGCGAAGCGAAAGACGAGGAAGGCGCGCTGAATTATCGCAAGCTCATCGTCGATGAAATGATCGCCAGGCTCGTCCGGCACGGTTACGTCACCGACGACAACGGCGTGCTCAAAAGCCGCCTCGTCCTCAAGGCGGGCCGGCGGCTACAACTCAACGGCAAGCCGTTCGATCCGATGGCCCTGCTGGGGTAAAGCGTTTTTGAATCGACCGCCCGCGATCTTCCGTCGTTTCCGCGCTGGGAGAGCAACTAATTAGCGACAGGCATTCATGCCTGTCGCTGTGAACGAACTTGGAAGGGGTTTGCACCCCTCCCAAGTAGCTACGGTCGAACCCCCGGCCTTCCAGGCCGGGGTTCCAGCCTTCGCACCGCCCTAAAGGGCGGGGTTTCAAACCGGAGTCAGTTTTACGATGAAGCG
>JAIRPF010000021.1 GCA_031257115.1 Accumulibacter sp. | reverse complement strand
GTATCGGCGAAATCGTCTTGCCAATGCCTGACTTCGACGCCCTGCGCGGACTGTTCGGATTGGTCGGCGCGGATTTCAGGGCACAACGACCGGAACGCCGCCAGATCGTCGACCCACAGGCGGACGGCCAGGCCCTGCTCGCCCGCCAGTTGCCGCGCCAGACGCCAGCACACGCCGATGTCGCCGAAATTGTCGACGACGTGGCAGAAAACGTCCCAGCGTGGGGGGCGTGATTCGATCCTCATGTCAAGGGTTGGGGCGTTTTTGAATCAAATGCCTGCAAATTTTCTCATTCGCCTGTAAGTTACCGTCATTCCCGCGAGAGCGGGGATCCCGTGCGTTGCCTCCAGCCCGAAAGGCCGCGAATTCAAAGGATGCGGCGCCGCGCGCCGGAGTATACGCTTCTGGATTCCCGCTTTCGCGGGAATGACGAGGAAGTTGGACGGTCATCACTTAATCCAAAGACACTTCGGGGGAACTCGCCCGCCAGTCGCCGCGCCAGACGCGGCACATGCCGATGTCACCAAAGTTGTCGACGACGTGGCGGCCCTTTAGCGCGAGGGCGCGTAATTCGATTTTCATGTCAAGGGTTGGGGGTTGAATCAAATGCCTGCGAATTTCCCCATTCGCCTGTAAATTACCCGTCATTCCAGCGAAAGCGGGAATCCAGTTTGTTACTTCCAGTCCGAAGGGCTGCAAAAATGGATGGAAATTTTTCAGCCGGATATGGCATATGGCGGGTAGAAGCGCGCGCGTTCTGGTATGGCTACCGGCGCGGCGCACCGGGTCCAGGTTTGTTTGTCCAGCGAATCATCGGCGCGCGCTCTGCCGGCGCGTGCTCTGGCATCAACCGCCAGATCTGGCTCGTTGCGGAGTGAAACGCTTGTGTGCCGGAAGGTGACGACAACCAGCCGAGCACGCCGCAATTGAGGACGACAGTGATCCAAAAAGTCACCTGAAAGGAGAGTTTTGCCGATTTGTGCCGAAAAAGGCGCTGCGCGGCCAAGGCTCCCGGCCAACCGCCGAAAAGGGAAAACAGGTGCAGCGTGCTTTCCCGGGTTCGCCACTGATTCCGCATGGCGGCCGATTTGTCGAATCCGTAAGCAAAAAAGGCGATAACGCTTGCAACGAGATAAAGCCCGGCCACGGTGGCGGGAATACGACCGCGAGAGGCCGCGGTCACGACAAGGAGCAAGAAGCAGGCGGCGAATACGAGCGCAACGGCGTCGCGGACGAGGGCAACAATGTTGCGACTCGGCGAAGCGGAGGAAATTGGACGTTCGCCGACGAATGTGACGGCCTTGGCTTGGGAACGTCCATCGCCAGAGACAGCGATTCCATAAGTGACTGGATCGTTTTCTTCCGGTCGGCGTCGTCGATCGGAAAAGGCGCTGGCGTGCAGAAAAACCTGTTTTCCGCCGTTGTCCGGTGTGATGAAACCGAAACCTTTGTCATCCCTCCAGGTAGTGATTTTTCCTTGATGTCGCATGGCGGCTTGAAGAGCAATTCCTGCCTTGTTGAAAAAACATGGATTTCACGAATTGGACGGATTTCCGTGATTGTGACTCAAACGCGGCTGATTTAAAAGCGGCATACGGCAACCATTGCCGCATGGCATCCTCCTCTTCTTTTCAGGAATACCCGGCGCGAAAGATACTTGCGGGCAATCTGCGGCGCTTGCGCGCGGAACGGGAGATGTCCCAGGAAGATTTGGCCCTGGAGTCGGAATTGCATCGGACCTTCGTGGCGCACGTCGAACGTGGCGCACGTAATATCTCGATCGACAACATCGAGAAATTGGCCAATGCCTTGAACGTCACCGTTCATGAGCTTTTGTTACCGCATTGCCCGTCCGCGCATCCGTCCCATGGCGGGAAAAATGGCAAGACGCAGAATGGGCAAAGGCTTGCCGATCCCTGATACCATTGAGGCCGACATCCCGCCGCCTCGCGTTCATGGACGACTCCTTCGACCCCAAAGCCCTGCTTGCCACGCTGGCCGATCTGCCGGGCGTCTATCGCATGATCGACGCGCAGGACAAGGTGCTCTACGTGGGCAAGGCGAAGAGTCTCAGGAAGCGGGTCGCTTCCTATTTCCGCGACGTTCCCGCGAGTCCGCGCATCGCGCTGATGGTCGCGCAGATCGCCAGGGTCGAAACGACGGTCACGCGCTCGGAGGCCGAGGCGCTGCTGCTCGAAAACAATCTGATAAAGCGCCTCGCGCCACGCTACAACATCCTGTTCCGCGACGACAAATCCTATCCGTACATCGTCATCTCGCGCGATCCTTATCCGCGCCTGGCCTTCTATCGCGGGGCGACCGACCGCAACGCCGAGTATTTCGGGCCGTATCCTTCGTCCACGGCGGTGCGCGAGAGCCTCAACCTGCTGCAACGCATGTTTCGCCTGCGCACTTGCGAAAATTCGGTCTTCGGCCATCGTTCGCGTCCGTGCCTGCTCTATCAGATCAAGCGCTGTTCGGGCGCGTGCGCCGGCCTGATCGCGCCGGACGCCTATGCGCGGGACGTGCGCATGGCGTCGCTGTTCCTGCAAGGCAAGCAACAGGAAATCATCCTTCAGCTCGGCGAGGCGATGGATCGGGCCGCCGCCGAACTGGCTTTCGAGCAGGCCGCGATATACCGCGACCAAATCCAGTCGCTGCGCCGCGTGCAGGACAAGCAGTATGTGGAAAGCGCGCGCGGCGAGGACGCGGATGCCGTGGCGGTCGTCGAGGAGGGCGGTATGCGCTGCGTCAATCTGGCCATGGTGCGCGGCGGCCGGCATCTCGGCGACAAGCCGCTGTTTCCGGGCAACGCCGGCGACAGCGCGGCGGAGGAGATACTGGCCGCCTTCCTGTTCCAGCATTATTCGGCGCATCCCATCCCGGCGCGCATTTTCGTCAACCGGGCGCTTCCGGACGGCGAGGCGGCCGCCCTGCTGGCGGAACTGGCCGGGCGTCCGGTGCCGGTTGCCGAACCGCGCCTGACGCTGCACAAGGTCTGGATCGAGATGGCCGAGCAGAACGGGCGTCTGGCCATCGCCGCCCGGCGCAACCAGATCGCGCGCCAGGAAACCCGCCTCGAAGCCTTGCGGGAAACGATCGGGCTGGAAACCGACGAAGGGCAGGAAACCCGCATCGAATGTTTCGACGTCAGCCATACGCAGGGTGAGTCGACCGTCGCGTCCTGCGTCGTATACCAGGGAAACGGTATGCGCAAGTCGGAATACCGGCGCTTCAACGTCAAGGACGTGCGGGCCGGCGACGACTACGCCGCGATGCGCCAGGCCGTTCTGCGCCGCTACGAGAAAGTCGGCGGCGGCGAGAGTCCGGCGCCTTCGCTCATCCTCATCGACGGCGGCAAGGGACAGGTCGGCGCCGCCGCTTCCGCGCTCGAGGAACTGGGCCTCGCGTATCTGCCGATGCTCGGCGTGGCCAAGGGCGAGGGGCGCAAACCCGGACTGGAGAGCCTGATTTTCCCCGATGGACGCGAACCGGTACAATTGCCCGCGGAACATCCCGCGTTGCATTTGATCCAGGAAATCCGCGACGAAGCGCACCGTTTCGCCGTGTCCGGCCACCGCCTGCGGCGTGGCAAGACCCGGAAAACCTCGCGCCTCGAAGACATCGACGGCGTCGGCCCGAAACGGCGCAAGGCGCTGATCGCGCGTTTTGGCGGATTGCAGGGCATTGCCGGCGCGGGCCTCGACCAACTGAGCGCCGTCCCGGGCATCAGCCGGGATCTGGCCGAAAAAATTCATGCCGCCCTGCATTGAGGTCAACGACTGCCGATGCCAATCAATATTCCAATCCTCCTGACCTGGCTGCGGATCGTCCTGATTCCGCTGCTCGTCGCCCTGTTCTACGTGCCCGAGGCTTGGCTGCCACCGGCGGAGCGCGACCTGACGGCGACCGTGGTTTTCGTCGTCGCCGCCGGAACGGACTGGCTGGACGGCTATCTGGCGCGCCGCTGGAACCAGACCTCCGCCTTCGGCGCCTTCCTGGACCCCGTGGCGGACAAGCTGGTCGTGGCCGCCGCGCTGATCGTGCTGGTCTACCTCGGCCGCGTCGGCGCGCTGATCGCGGTCATCATCATCGGCCGGGAAATCACCATTTCCGCCTTGCGCGAATGGATGGCGCAGATCGGCGCGCGCAACAGCGTGGCCGTGTCGATGATCGGCAAGATCAAGACGACGGCCCAGATGATCGCGATTCCGATGCTGCTCTACCACCGGCAGATCGGCGAAATCGACATCCGGTTCCTGGGCACCTGGCTGATTTACGTGGCGGCCGTGCTCACGCTCTGGTCGATGGGCTATTACATGTACATGGCATGGCCTTACCTGGGCGAACGGGACCGGAAACGCTGAAAACCGGCGTCAAGCGTTGACAGGCCGCGCCAAGGCTATATAATGCGCACCTTCTTTCGCGGGAATAGCTCAGTTGGTAGAGCGCAACCTTGCCAAGGTTGAGGTCGCGAGTTCGAGACTCGTTTCCCGCTCCACATCACTTCCATCGATGCCTAGAAGCGTCCGTAAGACGTTGGAAGAACAGGTTTTTTTCCTGTTCGACCATCCGGCAAAATCCATTGAAGTCCGTCGGCGGCGTCAAAAAGTTCGTCGAAAATTCCCTTGCGGCAAGCGCGGCGGCCTGTATCCCGGCAGCAAAGAAATGACGAGGGTCATGCCTGTGGTTCGGCGGCGCGCTTCGAGACAAGGCCGGATCGGCGGGCGCGGCAAAAGACGAGAAACCATGCAGAACGGGAATTCCGTGTTTTTGATTTTCGCCGCGCCCGTTGTGGTTGACGGGATTTCGCCTTATCTTTCCGCTTTTCGCCATGCCCGCCGTGTTTGACCGCCTTCGACAAAAATGAAAATCGCAGACCTCCTCCTGGTTTCATGGCTCGCGTGTGGCGTGGCGCGGGGCGCCGAGGTGGGCGATTATCTGCGCTGGCGGCTGCTCGGACAGGAAAGGACGCCGGACGGCGGGAGCGCGCTGACCTTCGCGCTGGAGAGTCCGCCGGATCGCCTGCCCTGGGAAAGTCTGGAAGTCGTCTATCGCGTCTTTGCGTTCCAGCGGCCCGGTTCGTCCGGTGCGCCCGGCGTGCCCGCGCCGCCGGAAATCTATCGCAAGAAGGCCGCGCCGGACGAGACGAAGATCGTCCTTTACAGCGGACGCCCGGCGAGGATCGAATTGAACGCCCGCGCCGAAAAGGGCGGGCAGGCGTATTACGCGCGCACGCTCGTCCATGCCTTTGGCGAGTCGGGGCGCGGCGATCCGGAGAGCGAACGCCTGGAGACGGCGCCGTCCTGGCCGGGGTTCGATCTCGTCGCGTCCGGCGGCAGATACCTCCGCGCCCAGGCGGACGGCGAGGTGATACTCCGGACCGGACAGAAGCCCGCGCGCGTCGAGGTTTTCGACGACGGAAGCCTCGCCGCGACGCTGCCGGCGAACGATGAGGGGCGCTACGGCTACACGCCGTCGCTGGACCCGAAAATCCAGAAAACCTGGAGGTCGTTCAAGTCGCTGGTCTTCGCGGCCGAGCTGCCGGACGCGCGGACGCGCTTTTCCTTTCATCTGCCGGTCTACCGCGCCTATTACGGGCGGATCGATTACCGGGGCGGCCTCGCCGCCCTGGCCGCCTCCGCGCTGGCCGCGCTGGCCTGGGTCGGTTGGCGGGGGAGGAAATTCCGATGGCGCTGAACGTCGGGACGGTGGGCCGCCTGCGGCAAGGCGCGCAGTACCTGAGCTTCGCGCTGCTGATGTACGGCGGACGCCTCGGCCTGCACCTCGGCCCGGCGCTGCCGTGTTTCGGCTGCCCTTTCGTGCCGGGCTGCGGCGGGTATTGCTACCTGATGGGCTTGCAGGGCTACATCGGTTTCGGCATGAACGCCGCCGCGCTTGCCGGCATGGGCCTGTGGCGCGCGCTGGGCTGGATGCTGGCATTCACGCTGCTCGTGGCGCTCCTCGGCAAGACTTGGTGCGGCTGGATTTGCCCCTTCGGCCTTTTGCAGGACTGGCTGGCCGCCCTGCGCAAGAGACTCGGCGTCCGCGAGCGGCTGATTTCGACGCCCGCGATGGAGCGTCTGGCGTGGGTCAAATACGGCTTTCTGGTTTACATGGCCGTGATTCCGCCGCTCGCCACGATGGGTTTCTTGCCGGAAGACTTCCACCTGCCTTTCTGCAACATTTGTCCGGGCAAGTCGATCCTGCCGCTTTTCGCCGGAGAGACCAAATACCTGGCGCTCAATCTCGACAACGCCGTCACTTTCGGGTTTTCGCTGGCGCTCCTCTGCATGACCGGCGTCACGCTCGTCGGCATGTTCTTCAAGGATCGCTTTTTCTGCATTTTCTGCCCGCTGCTGGCGCTGATCCACCTGCTGAAGCCCCTGACCGCGCTGAAGCTCGTCAAGACGCCGTCGGCCTGCGTCGGCTGCGGCAACTGCCGCCGCGCCTGCCCGATGAACATCGAAGCGGTCGAAAAGGATCGGGAAAACGTGCAGACCGGCGAATGCCTCGACTGCGCGCGCTGCGTCGAATCCTGCCCATCCAGCGCCGCGCTGGGACTGAGATTCGGGAACATCCCGCTGATCGTTTCGTCCCGGGCGGGCCGGGCCGAACGGGAACCGTTTTCGTGACGATGGAAAAGGCAATCAACCACGGCGGGCGCGGCGAGAGGCGAGAAGCGAAAGAAAGACTCCGTCATACCGGCGCAAGCCGGTATCCAGAGCGGCAGTCGGCAAACCCAACTCCCCTGGATTCCCGCTTTCGCGGGAATGACGGGGCTTTCTCATGGTTTCGCTTTCCGCCGTGTTGGCCGTGGCTGAAAGATTTTCGCTCCTGTTTTTCGTTGTGCTTGTCGTGCTCGCCGTGGTCAATGATTTTTGCTTTTGACTTTCACCATGCCTGCCGTGGTTAGCCGGGGTTTTTTGACATGATTCAAGAGGAATCGGATCGCCAGGAGCGTTTCCTTCGGAAGGCGGCGCAGAAGATGGCCGCCGAGACCGCGCGGTTTCTGGCGGATTTGCGGGAGCGCGAGGATTATCGCCCCGAATTCGAGCCTTTTCTCGAATACCTCGCCGACGCTTCCGCCAGCGCCGCCGCGCGGCGCGGCGCCCGTCCACTGCTGAAACTCTTGTGTGTGCAAGCGCCGCTGGAGCTGATCCACGCCGCCGGATTTCACCCCTTCCGGGTTTTCAGCGGGTCGCTGGCCGCTTCCGCGCTGGCCGCCGGGAATCTGCCCGCGCTCACCTGCCCGCTTTTGCGCGCCGTGCTCGGCGAACTGCTGCTCGACGCTTCGCCGTCCGCCGCCTGGATACTGCCGACGACCTGCGACTGGGTGGTGAAATTCCCGGAAATGCTGCGCCTCGCCGGCGTCGGGGAGAGGCCCGAAATCGAGTGGCTGGAGCTGCCGCGCCTGAAAGGCCGCGCCGACGGCCGGGAACGCTGGCTCACGGAAGTCTGGCGGCTCAAGGAGTATCTGGAAAAACTCGCCGGGCGGAAAATCGAACGCAAGGCGCTGCGCGAATCCATCGGCGCTTACGCGCGCGCCGCCGCCGTCCGGCAAAAATTGAGGCAGGCCCGGATCGAGGGCCGTTTGCCGCCGATCTGGTTCATGCTCGTCATGAGCGCCTTTTTCCTGGACGAAGTGAGCGGATGGACGGCGGCGGCCGAGCGCCTGCCGCCGGTCTTGACGAAAACGCGGGAGATCGCCGCCGCCCGCGTCTTTCTGGCCGGTTCGCCGATCGTCTTCCCGAACTTCAAGCTGCCCCTGCTGCTGGAAGAAGCCGGGCTGACGGCCGTCGCCGACGACCTTTGCTCGTCGGAGCGGATTTTCCCCGGAACGAGCGTCATCGGGGACGAATCGCTGTTCGGCCTCGTCTCGGCGCTTGCCGGAAGCTACCACCAGGGCTGCCTGTGCCCCGTTTTCGCCGACAACGAGCGCCGGATCAACAACATTTTCAACCAGCGGCGGGAAGCGGCTTTTCAGGGCGTGGTCTTCGGCGTGCTCAAGGGTTGCCATCCCTACGACCTGGAGAGCTTTGCCCTGGAAGGCCCGCTGAAAGCGCAAGGGCTGAAATTCCTCCGCCTGGAAACCGATTACACGCAGGAAGACCGCCAGAACCTCCTGACGCGGCTCGAAGCGTACCGGGGAACGATCGGCGGAAGTGGATGAAAGGTATTGGCCACGGAGAAGGACAAAGATTTTCAACCACGGCGGGCGCGGTGAAAAAGCGAACAAAACGCGGAGTGAACGGTACTCGTCCCCCGCGAAACCCACCGGCGCGGTGAGCCACTCCGTTTGAATTTGCGGCGCCACACGCCGAGGGAAGCGAACCGGATTCCCGTTTATCAAGGGGATGAGGGGGATTTATGGACGTTTGACGGGGCTTTGCAAGCCAGCTTGCGGGGTAAGCGCGAGCCGAACTCCAGCGAAACCATACGGACATTCCCGCTGAAACGCCGAGGTTCGCTTTGCCCACACTAACCTATGCGTACTACGCTGCCCATGAGGAAATACGAATTATCGTAATTCTCAATAATGTTTTTTTGCTGATGGCGAAAACGTATTGACGAATCATGTCTGCCGCACTACCCTTATTGTTGTGATGTCTTGGGGGGGGGGGGGGGGGGGGGGGGGGGGGGGGGGGGGGGGGGGGGGGGGGGGGGGGGGGGG
>JAIRPF010000015.1 GCA_031257115.1 Accumulibacter sp. | reverse complement strand
GCGACAGGCATTCATGCCTGTCGCTGTGAACGAACTTGGAAGGGGTTGGCACCCCTCCCAAGTAGCTACGGTCGAAACCCCGGCCTTCCAGGCCGGGGTTCCAGCCTTCGCACCGCCCTAAAGGGCGGGGTTTCAAACCGGAGTCCGTTTTACGATGAACCACACATACCCCCCGCCGACGCCGCCGCACACGCCGCCTTGGACAACGCCCGCGCAACGCTGTAAAGCACGATCCGATCGCTACATCGCGCAATACAACGCGACCGAGAGCCTGTCGAACAAGGTTAGGATCGTGAACTGGGCGCTCAATCACTTGGCAACCCACATCGCCTGCAACATCCGCTTCGACATGATCGCCGACGCGAAAACCGCCGTCGCCCGAATTCCGCATTCAAAAAAACAAGAGCCGCCTCCGGGCGGCTTTCCCGTTCCCTTGTCCACGCTTCCCATTGTCATTATCTATCCGACTTCCGCAATTTGTTTGCAACAGCCGCAATCGAATCCGTAGCGAAATATAACGCACAAGGCGATTAAATATCGCGCACGGTTACACCCTCCCCCTCGTTATTCCCGCGCAAGTGGGAATCCAGGAACGTGCCCTCCGGCGCGGAACGCGCCGCCGATCAAAACCTCCCTCTTGAGGAAACCTTGGCTTGCGGCGCTATGCGCCGGAAAGTGCGGTACTGGATTCCCCCGCCTGCGCGGGAATGACGACGGGGATGGGATCGTCCTCACTTTTCCGTTCACAGCACCCGGTGCCGGAGCGCCGGCAGGCTGGCGCGGACTTCGGCGATGCGCGCGTGGTCGAGTTCGCCGATGACCACGCCTTCGCCCTTGTCGTGCCGGGCGATCACTTCGCCCCACGGATCGACCAGCATACTGTTGCCGTGCGTCTCGCGCCGGTTCTCGTGCTTTCCGCCCTGCCCGATGGCCAGCACGTAGCACTGATTTTCGATGGCGCGGGCGCGCAGCAGGATTTCCCAGTGCGCTCGCCCGGTGACCTCGGTAAAAGCGGCCGGCAGCGCCAGCAGGTCGATTTCACCGAGCGCGCGGAAAAGCTCCGGGAAGCGCAGGTCATAGCAGATCGACAATCCGACGCGCCCGAACGGCGTGTCGATGCTCACCGGCTGGCGGCCCGGCTCGATCGCCGCGCCCTCGTCGTAACGCTCCTCGTCTTTCTGGAAGCCGAACAGGTGGATCTTGTCGTAACGCGCCACGCGCGCGCCTCGCGGGTCGAACGCGAGGCAGGTGTTCGCCACCTTGCCGGGAACGCCGACGTCCAGCGGCAGCGAACCGCCGATCAGCCAGACGCCGTACCGGCTCGCCGTCGCGGCGAGAAAATCCTGGATCGGGCCGCCGCCGTCGGGTTCGCGCGCCGCGAACTTGTCGGCGTCGCTCCGGCCCATGATCGGAAAATACTCCGGAAGCGCGACCAGTTCCGCGCCCAGCGCGACGGCCTCGGCGATCAGGGTGTCGGCGGCGCGCAGATTCTCCTCCACCCGTGGCGTCGAAATCATCTGAATGGCCGCGACGCGGGCATTTTTCGGGTTCATCGTCGGTTCCTCCTGAAAAGGCCGTCAACCACGGCGAAAGTCAAAAGCGAAAATCATCAATCATGACGGGCGCGGTGGCCACAGTGAAAAACAAAATCTTTTTTACCCACGGCGAGCGCGGCGCCAAGCGGGAAGAGAAAGGCCCGGTCATATCGGTAAATGCCGGTATCCGGGACAGCGGCTGGAAAACCGGCGCGCCTTCCGGATTCCGGTTTGCGCCGGCATGACGGAGTTTTTCCAGGTTTTCGCTTTTCGTCGTGGCCGTCGCGCGCGTCGTGGTTGGCTTGAACCGGAGAGATCGTCTCTCCCTGCGCAAGCGCGCCGACGATTGTTTCCAGCATGGTTTCTCCGTGATCGAAGAATCGGGCAAAGCGCCTTGGGACGAATCATAACGGTATTGCGCGCAATCCCGCGTATCCGATGCATCCTTGGGGTTGGATCATTCCATTTCCAAATCGTTTGCGCCGCGAAGGCGAACCGCGGGCTTCGCACCGGCGCGGCGGGGCGAAGCCGACGAAGGCGCGGCCACGGCAACCCTTCCCTCCCCCCCCCCGCCGATCCCCGCCGCGCCGTCGATCCCCTGGGGGTTTTCCGGGATAATCGGCTCATGCGCAAGATCATTCATTGCGATTGCGATTGTTTCTACGCCGCCGTCGAGACGCGCGACGATCCGTCGCTTGCCGGCAAGCCGCTCGCCGTCGGCGGCCGCGCCGAGACGCGCGGGGTGATCGCCACCTGCAATTACGAGGCGCGCGCCTTCGGCGTGCATTCGGCGATGTCGACGGCCAGGGCCTTGCGGCTGTGCCCGCGGCTCATCCTCCTGCCGCCGGATTTCCGCCGCTACCGCGAAGCCTCGCAGCGCATCCTCGCCATTTATCGTGATTACACGCCGCTCGTCGAACCCTTGTCGCTCGACGAAGCCTATCTCGACGTGACGGGCGTGGAACATTGCCAAGGCTCGGCGACGCGGATGGCCGAGGCGATACGCGCCCGCATCCGCGCCGAAGTGCGCATCACCGCCTCGGCGGGCATCGCGCCCAACAAGTTTCTCGCCAAGGTCGCGAGCGACTGGAACAAACCCGACGGGCAATTCGTCATCCGCCCGAAAGACGTCGACGCCTTCGTCGCCGCCCTGCCGGTCGGAAAGATATTCGGCGTCGGCAAGGTGACGGAAGCCAGGTTGCGAAAACACGGCGTCCATACCTGCGGCGACCTGCGCGCCTGGGACGAGGCGCGCCTCTTCCGGGAATTCGGGAGCTTCGGCGCGATGCTCCATCGGCTTTGCCGGGGCATCGACGAGCGCCCCGTGCGCCCGGATCGCATCCGCAAGTCCCTGTCGGTGGAAACCACCTATGCCCGCGACCTGCCCGATCTCCCGGCCTGCCATGCCGAACTGCCGGCGCTGATCGGGGAATTCCGGCGGCGCTTCGCCAGGCTGTCCAAGCCCCGGCCGGTGCGTCAGGCGACGGTCAAGGTCAAATTCGCCGACTTCGTCCAGACCACCGCCGAATGCGTCTGCGCCGCGCCCGGCGAAGCGGTCTGGCGCGCGCTGCTCGACGAAGCCTGGGCGCGGCGGGAGAAAGCCGTGCGCCTGCTGGGCGTCGGGGTGCGGTTCGCCGACGCGGACGCGGACGAAGCGCCGAAGGATGAACAGCCCGACTTGTTCGGATGACCGGGGAAAACTCCCCGGACGCTGGCGTGGCGAAATGGGTGGCAGCGGCCGTTTTCCGCACCGCGCCTGAAGAGACCCCGCGCCCGGCGCGCGAACGCCTGGCGTCGCAATCCCAAAAGCGCGGGCGCTCGATCATGGAACGATTTCGACCACGGCGAGGAACGAAAGCAAAGACGTTCGACCGTGACGGGTACGATGAAAGAAAAACAAAGGCGAAACCCTGAGGAAACTCCCATCCTTCCAGCGCGAGCCAGAATTCAGGAGACCTTGATTTCCCAGGCATCACCCGCCATACCGGTTCGCGCCGGCATGACGGGTTCTCTCTTTCGCTTTTGCCTTTTCGTCGTGTCCGTCGTGGTTAAACGCTTTTATCCACGTTTGACGATTCCACCGCCCAACTCCTTCCGTCACGCCCTCGGCGGGGCACATCCCTCAAGAGGGAGGCAAACCCCACCGTTGCCTTCGCCGTATCCCCCTCGTCATTCCCGCGCAAGCGGGAATCCAGGACGTACCTTCGCGCGCAGCGCCGCATCCTTCGTTGGATTGTCGGCCCTTCGGGCCGGAGGTAACGAACTGGATTCCCGCCTTCGCGGGAATGACGGGGAAGGAATCGGCGGTGGTTTTTTCGACTTCGTTTGGCAATTCCACCGCCCAACTCCCTCCGTCCCGCCCTCGGCGGGACACCTCCCTCAAGAGGGAGGCTTGGCTTGCGGCGCTTCGCGCCGGGAAATACGTTTCTGGATTCCCGCTTTCGCGGGAATGACGAGTTCTTTCCTTGCTTTTCGTCGTGTCCGTCGTGGTTAACGTTTTCTGGTTCTCGCCGTGGGTTCAGTTTCCCGCTTTTTCACGCGGCGGATGTCCGCGGTTTTGTCCGCGAATACAGCAAGCCCACGGCGACCGCGAACACGATGCCGGCGATCACCGCGCCCTTGCCGCCCGGCGTCGGCCCCGCCGCGCTGGAGGCGAGGGCGAAGTTGTGCGCCGCCGCCGCGCCGAGCAACATGCCGATCACCGTCATCGCCGCGTCCGAGTTTCCCTGCCCGGCGCCGACGACCTGCCGCAACGGACAGCCGCCGAGAAAGACGCCGCACAGCCCGGTCAGCATCATGCCGAGGAAATTCCAGAGCGCGTCGGCGTGGGCGATGGGTTGTCCGTCGAAACCGGCGTTGACCTGGCCCAGCGCCAGATTTCCCGCGAAAACGACGAGCGTCAGCGCCGCGACGCCCAGGAACATCGAAAATCGCCGGAACAGGAAAATGTGGTTGATCATGCCGATGAAACAGAAGCGTGTCCGCTGCACGATGGCGCCGATGATCAATCCGCCGGCAAGCGAAAGCCAGATGGGCGCGTGATTGGCCCCCGGACCTTTTTCGCTGGCGGCGAAAAGCTCGCTCTTGAAGAGGAACAGCCCCAAGAGCAGGGCCGCGAGCAGCGTGAACCAGACGCCTTCGCCGGTGGTCTGCGGCTTGGACGGCGGCAGGGAAAAATCCCGGTTCAGGAAAAGCGCGCCGATGCCTATGCCGGCGGCAAAACCGAAAAGGCCGACGACGGCGTTGAGGTCGCCCCCGGCGATGCGCAGCACCATGCGCAGCGGACAGCCGAGGAACATCAGGCAACCCGTCATCATGAAAAACCCCAGGACGAGCCGCAGCGCCGGCGACGATCCCGCCTCCGGCTTGAACTCCCGCGCCACCAGCGCCGCCGCGAACGCGCCGAGGATGAAGCCGGGAATTTCGGGCCGCAAATACTGCACCGGCGCGGCGGAGTGCAATTTCAGCGCCCCGGCGGTGTCGCGCAGGAAGCAAGCGACGCAGACGCCCATGTTGGGCGGATTGCCGTTTGCCGCCAGAAGCAGGGCCAGCGCGCCGATGGCGACGCCGGAGACGATGAGCAGCAGGGTTTTGGACATTTGTTTTTCCTCGCAATCGTTCTTTGGCAGGATACGCGGCGCGATTATGGCATGACTGCCGGAAAATTATCGGTTCCCACCGCGCCGCGAAGTGAAGTCAAGCGCAACGGAATTCAACCACAACGGGCACGACGAAAAGCGAAAGGCAATTTTCTGTTTTTCGT
>JAIRPF010000184.1 GCA_031257115.1 Accumulibacter sp. | reverse complement strand
GACGCGGACAGAAACATCTGGTGCGCCGCGGCGGCCAGGGGCAGCGGGAAAACGGCTTTCCTGGCGTAATCCAGAACGATGCCCAAATCCTTGACGAAGATGTTGACTTGCGAAAGCGGCGTGTAGTCGTTGGCCAGAATGTGCGGCACACGGTTTTGGAACATCCACGAATTGCCGGCGCTGTTGGTAATCACCTCGTAAATCTGTCTGGGATCGGCGCCGGCGCGGATCGCCAGCGCCATCGCTTCGCTGGCCGAGGCGACATGGATACCGGCGAGCACCTGGTTGATCATCTTCGTCACCGACCCCACGCCGATTTCGTCGCTGAGCCGGTAGACCTTGGCGGCGATCGCGGCGAGCACGTCCTCGCATTTGGCGTAGGCTTCCGGCGCGCCGGACGACATGACGGTCATTTCACCGCTCATGGCCTTGGCGGCGCCGCCGGAAATCGGCCCGTCGATCATCAGCAGGCCCGCTTCGTTCAGGCGCTTGCCGAGCGCCTTGGCGAATTCGGGCGAGACGGTCGCGCTGGCGATGACCACCGAGCCGGGCCGCAGATGCGGCGCGGCGCCGTTTTCGCCGAACAGGACGGCCTCCGTCTGCTCGGCGTTGACCACCACGGTAATCAACACGTCGACGCGCGGCGCCATCGCGGCGGGCGATTCGGCGCGGATGCCGCCGGCGTCGACCACCTTTTGCACCGCGCCGGGGCGCAGGTCGCAAGCGTGGACCTCGAAGCCCTCGCGCACGAGCGACAGGGCGACGCCCATGCCCATCGCGCCCAGACCGATGACGCCGACGGGTTTCTTCTTGACTGTGGTATTCATGGTTTTCTCCGGAATCGAGTGGAAAGGAAAGTTGGTGAAATCAGGGAAGGGTGAAGGGGGAAAGGGGAAGGGTTAGAACCGAATGGACGAAATCGGGGCTTTCGGTTTTTACCCTTCTCCCTTCCCTATTCACCCTTCCCATCGCATTACCTATAAACCAAATCCCTCAAGAACAGCGAGATCTGCGGGCAATAGGTGATGACCATCAGGCAGGCGACCACGGTAAATACGAAGGGCAGTAGCTCGCGGACGATCTGGTCAACCGAAATTTTGGCCACCGTGCAGGCGGCGAAGAGGTTGACGCCGAACGGCGGGGTAATCATGCCGCAGGCGAGGTTCACCACCATGACCAGGCCGAAGTGCACCGGGTCGATGCCGAACTTGATCGCCACCGGCACCAGGATCGGGGCCAGCACGATGATCGACGAGGAGGTCTCGATGAACATGCCGATGATGAACAGGGCGATGTTGACTCCGAACAGGAAGGTCGCCGGCGACGAGAGGTATTGCCGCAGGAAGCCGCCGATCATTTCCGGCACGCCGGCGCGCGAGATCAGGTAGCTGAACATGCCGGCGTTGGCGATGATGAACATGATGACCGCCGAGGAGAGCACCGACTTCCTGAGGATCGGAAAGAGGTCCTTGAGCCGGATTTCCCTGTAGATGAACATGCCGACGATCAGCGCGTAGAAGACGGCGACCACCGCCGCCTCGGTCGGGGTAAACACGCCGCCGTAAATGCCGCCGAGGATGATGACCGGCATCATCAGCGCGAACGAGGCTTCCCGCGTGGCTCGCATGAATTTCATCCGCCCAAGGTGATCGTTCTTGCCGTAGCCCTTGAACTTGCAGTGGCACCAGACGAAAAGCATCAGCCCGCCGCCGATCAGGACGCCCGGCCCGAAGCCGGCGAGGAACATTTCGCCGATCGATACCTCGGCGGAAATGCCGTAGATGATCATCGGGATCGACGGGGGAATGATGACGCCGAGTTCCGCCGACGTGGCTTGCAGGGCGGCGGCGAAGTTGACCGGGTAGCCGTGCTTGACCAGCGCCGGGATGAGGATCGCGCCGATGGCGAAAGTGGTCGCCGGCCCCGATCCGGAGACGGCGGCGAAGATCATGCAGGTGACCACGCAGGTCATGCCGAGGCCGCCCTGCAAACCGCCGACGACGGACTTGGCGAAGTTCACCAGGCGGTTGGAAATGCCGCCGGTTTCCATCATGTTGCCGGCGAGGATAAAGAAGGGAATCGCGCCCAGGGCGAAGTTGTCGATCGCCGAAAAGATCTGCTTCGGCACGACGAGCATCGGCACGTCGCCGAAGAGCTGGATTCCCGTCACGCTGGCGAAGCCGATCGACACGGCGATCGGGATGCTGAAGATGAAGAAGATCAGCATCGAAACGAACATGGCGGTGGTCATGGTTTCTCCCCTTGTTTCAAGTCGCTATGGTCCTGGGCGCCTATTGTTGCGTTTCAAGCTCGTTTCGCCTGGGGTCAAGGAAATTGGCGACGACGGCGATGATGGAGAAGAACGCGCCGACCGGAATCGCGGCGTAGCCGACGCTCATCGGCAGGAACTCCATGCTGCCGATTTCCTGGAAGCGCGTGCGCCACGCGAGGTCGCAGCCAAACCAGATGAGCGCGCCCAGATAGACGACGCACACCACGCTGATCGCCAGATGCAGCGAACGCTGAAAGCGCCCGCTTTTGCGGAACATGAAGTCGAGCGAGATTTGCGCGCCTTCGCGGAAGGCGATGACGGCGCCAAGCATGACCATCCAGATGATCAGCAGCCGGATGAGCACCTCGCTCCAGGTGAGCGGATGATTGACGACGAAACGGGTAAACACCTGCGTGAAGCCAAGCGCCGAGACGATGGCCAGAAGGACGCAGGCGACGCGGATGATGACCGCGGACAGCCAGCGTTCAAAGACGAGGAATTTGTGTTTCATGAATGAACTCCCGCCGGAAAACCCCAGGATGATTTCCCCGATCCGGTTGCCACGCCGGGGAGGCGCGCCGCCCGGAGGCGGCGCGCCCGCGCCGATTCAGGACTTACTTGACGTCCATGATCTTCTTGATGTTGGCCTCGCCGAATTCCTTGTTGTATTCGACGTAGGCGGAAGCCACGGCCTTCTGGAAGGCGGCGTTGTCCACCTTCTCGATGATCTCGACGCCTTCCTTCCGCATGATTTCCATGCCGTCGACCTCATCCTGGTTGACCTTCTTGCGGTTGGCCACCAGCGCGATCTTGGCCGCTTCCTGGAACGCGGCCTTGTCGGCGCTGCTCAGCTTGTCCCACAAGGCCTTGTTGATGATGAGCATCGCCGGGGAATAAACGTGCGCATCGAGCGTCAGATACTTCTGCACCGTGTAGAGCTTGTTGGAGAGGATCACCGGAATCGGGTTTTCCTGCCCGTCGATCGTGCCGGTCTGGCAGGCGGTGAACACGTCGTTCATGTTCATCGGCGTCGGCAGCGCGCCCATCGCCTTGAAGGCTTCCATGTGCACCTTGTTTTCCATGGTGCGGATCTTCAGGCCCTTGACGTCCTCCGGCCCCTTGACCGCCCGCTTGTTGTTGGTGATGTGCCGGAAGCCGTTTTCCATCCAGGTGATGGCCACCAGACCCTTGGCCGGGAATTTAGTCAGGATTTCCTGCCCGATCGGGCCGTCGAGCACCTTGCGCGCGTGGTCATAGTCGCGGAACAGGTAAGGAATGTCGACGATCCGGGTCTCGGCCACGAAATTGCCGACCGGCCCGGTCGAAGTGATGACCATGTCCTGCGTGCCGAGCTGCACGGCTTCGAGCATCTCGCGCTCGCCGCCCAGCGCGCCCATGGTGAAGTATTGCAGCTTGTAACGCCCGTCGGTGCGCTTGGCGATTTCGTCGTTGAACGTCGTCGCCATGATCCCGTAGTGGGAATCGATGGCGTTCGTCCAGCCGATTTTCAGCGCCGTCTGCGCCTGCGCCGTCATGGCCATGCTCAAGCCCAGCCCCATCAACAACCCTGCCGCTATCCGTGTTGCTTTCATCTGTTTTCCTCTCACTAAAAATGCCAGACCCGGAAATCCGGGCGACATCGCCCGCGAACCCGGAACCAGCGACGAATCAACCTTGGCGAATTTTCGATGCTCCCCACGCTATCAAAGTTATAATACAACAATACATTGTGATAACATGAGCAAGTAGAACACAGGTAAAAAATATTTACAACATCCGACACGAAAATTTTACGAGACCCGGAAACCATGAGGCCCACCCCGGAATTCAAAATCGAGCGGATAGCCGTGGCGGGGACGTTGACCGACCGTGTTTTCAAGGCCCTGACCCAGCTCATCAACAGCGGCGACTTCAAGCCGGGTTCCCGGCTGCCCCCCGAACTGAAGATGGCCGGCCGATTCGGCGTCAGCCGGACCGTCGTCCGCGAGGCGGTATCGCGCCTGAAATCGGAGGGCATGGTCGAATCGCGCCAGGGCAGCGGCGTATTCGTGCGCGACCGCAACATGCACGCGCCTTTCCGCATCGACCCGAACATCATGGATTCGATCGATTCGGTCCTGCAAGTGGTCGAACTGCGCCTGTCGCTCGAAGGCGAGATCGCCGCGCTGGCGGCCAGACGCCGAACCCGCGCGCAGATGGCCGCGATCCGGCGCGCGTTGAAGCAAATCGAACTCGACGAGCAGGCGGGCGGAGACGGCGTCGAGGCGGACATCGAATTCCACCGCAGCATCGCCGATGCCACCGGCAATCCGCATTTCCTGGCCCTGATCGGATTCCTGTTCAATTTCCTGAACAGGGCCACGCGCATCACGCGCAGCTACGAAGCCACCAAGGCCGCGCTGTCGCGGCAGGTCAAGGAAGAGCACCAGCGCATCGTCGAGGCCATCTCCCAGCAGGATTCGGAAGTCGCCCGCCTCGCCGCTCGCCGGCACATGGAAGGCGCCTTCCGCCGCCTGGGTTCGATCGACGCCGAGCAGCTCAGGACACAACGGCCGGAATGAGCGGATCGACGATGGAGAAACGGGGAATCCGGGGCGGTGTGGCGCGCCGGTCCGCGCGGAACGGCCTTGGGCGACGACGGGAAAGGTACCGCCGCCCGACGTTGCGATCCTCCCCCACGGTCATCGCGCGCAGGGATTCCGGCACGATCTGACAGCCAGACGCCATCGAAACGGGACCCGCCGGATCGTGCCGGAATACTCACGCGACTCACGCTTCCATTACCAGCGGCCGGGGGCGGTTCGGATTGAGATGCAGTTGCACGATATCCGGGCGCGAGTAATGGCCCATCGAGTCGACAATCTGTTTCCATTCCAGAATGGCTCGCGGTTCCAGCTGAGCATATAGCATCT
>JAIRPF010000117.1 GCA_031257115.1 Accumulibacter sp. | reverse complement strand
GGGGTTTGCACCCCTCCCAAGTAGCCACGGTCGAAACCCCGGCCTTCCAGGCCGGGGTTCCAGCCTTCGCACCGCCCTAAAGGGCGGGGTTTCAAACCGGAGTCAGTTTTACGATGAAGGAGAAGCCCGTCATACTGGCTTTCGCCGGCATGACGGGTTCTTTTCCGCCTTTCACCTTCGCCATGCCCGCCGTGCTCGCCGCGCGATCAGGACTTTTCGCTCTTGCCTTCCGTCGTGTCCGCCGTGGTCAATGAGTTTTGCTTTTGACTTTTCGTCATGCCTGGAGCATCTCCGGGATCACGCGCCCTTCGCGGCGCGCGCCGAGTATTCGTTGAACCACGCGACCCAGCGCGCGATGCCCTCGGAGAGCGGCGTTTTCGGCGCGAAGCCGGTATCGCGCGTCAGATCGGCCACGTCGGCATACGTGGCCGGCACGTCGCCCGCCTGCATCGGCAGAAAATTCTTTTTCGCCTCGCGGCCCAGCGCCCGCTCGATCGTTTCGATGAAAGCCATCAGTTCCACCGGCTGGTGGTTGCCGATGTTGTATATCCGGTAGGGCGCGCGGCTGCTGCCGGGATCGGGACGGGCGGCGTCGAAATCCGGGTTCGGCGCGGCGATCCGGTCGAGCGCGCGCACCGTGCCGTCGGCGATGTCGTCGATGAACGTGAAATCGCGCCGCATCCTGCCGTGGTTGAACACGTCGATCGGCCGGCCTTCGAGGATCGCGCGCGTAAACAACCACACCGACATGTCCGGCCGTCCCCACGGGCCATAGACGGTGAAATAGCGCAGGCCGGTCGTCGGCAGGCCGTAGAGCTGGCTGTAGCTGTGCGCCATCAGCTCGTTCGCCTTCTTGGTCGCGGCGTAGAGGCTGACCGGGTGATTGACTTCGTCATGCACCGAAAAGGGCATCCGCGCGTTGCCGCCGTAGACGCTCGAACTGCTGGCGTAGACGAGGTGCCGCGCCTGGCCGTGGCGGCAGCCTTCGAGGATGTTGGCGAAGCCGACGAGATTGCTCTGGACATAGGCTTGCGGATGGGTCAGCGAATGGCGCACGCCAGCCTGCGCGGCGAGATGCACGACGCGCTCGAATCCTCCGCCGGCGAACAGCGCCGCGCAGGCCGCGCCGTCGGCGACATCGACGCGCCGGAAACTGAACCGGGAATACGGTTCGAGACATTCGAGCCGCGCCCGCTTGAGCCGCGGATCGTAATAATCGTTGAGATCATCGACGCCGACCACTTCGTCGCCGCGTTCGAGCAGCAACCGGGCCACGTGCATACCGATGAACCCGGCCGCGCCGGTAACGAGGACTTTCATGCCGCTGCTCCTTGCCGTGAAAAATGGAATTTCACGCCGATCTTAGGGAAAAAACGGGGAGAAAGGCAAAATTTTCGGGCCTGACGAGCGACGGGAGTCTTTTTGACCAGCAACTCATTAGCGGCAGGCATTCATGCCTGCCGCTGTGAACGAACCTGGAAGGGGTTCGCACCCCTCCCAAGTGGCCACGGTCGAAACCCCGGCCTTCAGGCCGGGATTTCAGCCTTCGCGCCGCCCTGAAGGGCGAGCTTTCAAACCGGAGTCAGTTTTTACGATGAAAACCTCACCGTTCCTTCGATTGCCGGAACCCACGGGTTTTGGAATTCCCGGCCGCTGTTCCGGGTACCAGCGGGCAGGGGCATGACGGGTTCTTTCTTTCGCCTTTCGTTTTTCCGCCGCGATCCGTGACCGAAGATTTTCGCCTTGCGACGCCGCGCGCCGGGAGTACACTGGCGTTTTACGCAAAGGAGGATGAAATGATCGTTTTGATTACCGGCGCCAGTTCCGGTTTTGGCGCGGCGATGGCCCGCCGCTTCGCCGCCGGCGGACATCGCGTCATCGCCGCGGCAAGGCGCGCCGACCGCCTGGACAAACTGCGCGAAGAACTGGGCGAGGCGCTGCTCCCGATCGTCATGGACGTGACCGATCCGGCGTCGATCGAACGCGGACTCGCGCGGATTCCGGAGGCGTGGCGGCCCATCGACGTGCTGGTCAACAACGCCGGCCTCGCGCTGGGCACCGAAGCCGCGCCGCAGTGCTCGCTCGCCGAGTGGACGCAAATGATCGACACCAACGTCAAGGGGCTTGCGGCCGTCACGCACGCGCTGCTGCCGGCGATGGTGGCGCGCAACAGCGGCTTGATCATCAACATCGGCTCGATCGCCGGCAACACGCCGTATCCCGGCGGCAACGCCTATGGCGCGACAAAAGCCTTCGTGGCCCAGTTCACCCGCAATCTGCGCGCCGACCTCGCCGGAACCGGCGTACGCGCGACCAACCTGGCGCCGGGGCTGTGCGGCGGCACCGAATTTTCCAACGTGCGCTATCGCGGCGACGACGCGGCGGCCGCCAGGGTCTACGAAGGCACCGCGCCGCTGACCCCGGAAGACATCGCCGACGCCGCCTACTGGATCGCCACGCTGCCGCCGCACATCAACGTCAACCACCTCGAACTGATGCCGACCTGCCAGGGCTACGGCGCGCTCAACATCAAGCGGTCGACGTGAAAAATCCGGCTTGATCGCGCGGGTACGAGGGAAACCTTTTTCAACCACGGCGAACACGGCGGGCGTGACGAAAGGCAAAAACCGGCGAGAATCAAAAAATTCCTCGTTTTCATGCCGCCCGCCGTGTTCGCCGTGGTCAAAAGGTTTCGGGATCGCAAATGGGGTATTCCCCCAGGGGAAAGTCACGATGTGGATTCATGCGTGTAAAGGCCCACGGGGCGTGGCGGGCTGTCGATCGCGCTTCCGGGAAAGTCCGCGACCGGGCGCCGGGTGATCGTGGAACCCAAGGCTTCGGAAAATTCAACGCCGATACCCGATCCGCAATTCCGGTCAGTTTTACGATGAAATGACATGCAACTTGCCTTCTGCCTTTACAAATATTTCCCGTTCGGCGGGCTGCAACGCGATTTCCTGCGCATCGCGCTGGCCTGCCGGGCGCGCGGGCACGCGATCCGGGTCTATGCGCTCGAATGGTCGGGCGAGGTGCCGGAAGGATTCGAACTCGTCACCGTGCCGGCGCGCGCGTTCTCCAACGCGCGCCGCTACGCCCGTTTCGGCGACTGGGTGGCGGGCGATCTGGCGAGGCGTCCGGCCGACCGGGTGATCGGGTTCAACAAGATGCCGGGGCTGGACGTCTATTTCGCCGCCGATCCGTGTTACGAGGAAAAGGCGCGCACCCAGCGCAATCCGCTGTACCGGCTTTCCGGGCGTTATCGCCATTTCGCGGCCTGCGAGCGCGCCGTCTTCGCGCCGGAGAGCCGCACCGAAATCCTGATGATCTCGAAAATGCAGCAGCCCATTTTCGAGAAGCATTACGGCACGCCGGACCGGCGCTTCCATCTGCTGCCGCCCGGCGTTTCCCGCGACCGCCGCGCGCCGGCCAACGCCGCCGAAATCCGCGCGGACTTCCGCCGCGAGTTCGCCCTGGACGAAAGCGCCCTGCTGCTCGCGCAGATCGGATCGGGCTTCAAGACCAAGGGACTCGACCGCAGCCTGAAGGCGCTGGCCAGCCTGCCGGAGGCGCTGCGCGCGCGCGCGCGGCTGATCGCCATCGGCCAGGACGACCCCGCGCCCTTCCTGCGTCTCGCGCGCGCGCTCGGCGTTGGCGAACGCGCCGCCATCCTGCCGGGGCGCGGCGACATCCCGCGTTTCCTGCTCGGCGCCGATCTGCTGATCCATCCGGCGTACAACGAGAACACCGGCACCGTGCTGCTCGAAGCGCTGGTCGCCGGCCTGCCCGTGCTGACCACCGCGGTATGCGGCTATGCGCATTACGTCCGGGAGGCCGACGGCGGCCACGTCGTCGCCGAGCCTTTCGCGCAGGAGGCGCTTGACGCCGCGCTGGAACGGATGCTGTCCGACCCGGCGGCGCGCCGCCGCTGGCGCGCCAACGCGCTGCGCTTCGCCGAAACGGCGGACATCTACGACAACGCCGAACGCGCCGCCGATCTGATCCTGGGGAATGCGGAGAAAGGCGAATATAGGCCTCTCTCTTGAGGGGGGGCTTGGCTTGCGGCGCTCCGCGCCGGAAGGTACACGCTGGATTCCCGTGTTCGCGGGAATGACGAGGAAATGGAACGATCATCGCCTGAATCGAAACGCGCCAAACACGGCGACGCGGCGGAGAAAAAACTTGGGACGAGGTTTTTGGAAGATTTTCTCCGTATACTTCGCGGTCGATGGGCGCGGAAAGCGCGGAAGTCGCGGGGAGCATTCGGAATCCCGGGCGCAATCCGTCTTTCGCCGTGCCCGCCGTGGTTGAACGCTTTTCATCGTACCGTAAATGAACGATCCGGTCGTTATCCTTGAAGAACCGTTCCGCTCGCTGTGGGCCGGGCGCGATCCTTTTGCCGCGGTCGAGGCGCTCGAGGGCGAGGTTTTCCGCGAACTCGAAGCGCGCCGCACGTTGCGCGCCGAGGTCGCCGGGCGGAGCTATTTCGTCAAGATTCATCGCGGCGTCGGCTGGGGCGAAATCGTCAAGAATCTGCCGTGTCTGCGTCTGCCGGTGCTCGGCGCGGACAACGAGTGGCGGGCGATCGGGCGGCTCGGCCAGCTCGGCGTCGACACGATGCGCGGCGTCGCGTTCGGGCAGCGCGGCCGCAATCCGGCGGCGCGCCACTCTTTCATCGTCACCGAGGACCTCGCGCCGACGGTCAGCCTGGAGGATTTTTGCCGCGACTGGCCGGCGCGGCCGCCGCCGCCGGCATTGAAGCGCGCGCTGATCCGGCGCGTCGCCGGCATGGCGCGGCGCATGCACGAAGGCGGCGTCAACCATCGTGATTTCTATCTCTGCCATTTCCTGCTCCATCTCGATCCCGCGCCTGCGCCGGAACGCCTGAAGCTCTCGCTGATCGACCTGCACCGCGCGCAGATTCGCCGGGCGACGCCCCGGCGCTGGCGCGACAAGGATCTCGCCGCGCTGTACTTTTCGGCGCTCGACATCGGGCTGACGCGGCGCGACGTTTTCCGCTTCCTGGAATGTTATTTCGATCGCCCGCTGCGCGATGTCCTGCGCGGCGAACGCGCGTGCCTGGAGCGGCTTTCCGCCGAGGCGCGACGGCTGCGCCGGCGTTACCTGCGCAAATACGCCGGAGGCGCGGGATGAGTTACTGGCGGTTCGATCCGGAAGCGAACGGCGGCGTCGCCGGACGCGCGTTCGCCAGTCTGGAGCAGGTCTTCGCGCTGGCCGGCGAACGCATCACGAAAGCGCCCCTGGGCGAAGTCGTGCGCGTCGAATGCGAGGGCCGGCGCTACTACGTCAAGCGTTACGCCGGCAACGGCAAGAACGCGCGCAAACGCTGGTTCGGACTGCGCCAGTGGCTCGCGCCGCCGCGCGTGGAGGCGGAATGGCGCAACCTGCTGGCCTTCCGCGAATGGGGCATCCCGACCGCGCGGCTCATGGCCTGCGGCGTCGAGCGTCGCTGCGGCGGCTTCAGGCGCGGCGCGCTGGTCACCGAGGAAATCCGCGACGCTCCCGATCTGGCGCGCCTGGCGCAAGAGAACGACGCGCGGCTGCGCGACGGGCGCTGGGTCGCCCAGGTTTCGGCGCAAATCGCGCGAATCGCCCGGATACTGCACGACGCCGGTTTCGCGCACAACGACCTGAAATGGCGCAACCTCCTGGTCGGCGGCGGCGAAGCGCCCGTCGTCTACGCGATCGATTGTCCGAACGGCGGCTTCTGGTGGGGGCCGTTCCTGCGCTACCGCGTCGTCAAGGATCTCGCCTGCCTGGACAAGCTCGCCCAGCGCCATCTGACGCGCGGCCAGCGCCTGCGCTTTTATCTCGATTACACGGGCCACGCCCGGCTGGACGAGGATGACAAGCGGCGCGTGCGGCGCATCGTCCATTTTTTCGCGGGGCGTGAATGATGGATTCCGCCGTGGACGCGGCCGTCCCCTGCCTGTCGCCCGGCGCGCTGCGCCAGTCCGGGCGCGGGCCGGCGACGCCCTTCCGGGTACGCTGCGCCGACGGGGAAATCGTCGCCGTGTCGCGCCTCTTGCGCGCGCTGCCGGGCAAGCGTCTGACCGGCGAGGCGCGGTGGCGCGGCCAGCGTGTGCTGGCCAAACTTTTTGTCGCCCGTGGCAGCCGGCGTCATTGGGAACGCGAACGGCGGGGGCTGGGCCTTCTGCGCGAGGCCGGCCTGCCGGCGCCGGAGATCGTCGCCGCCGGGCGGCTCGACGGCGGCGGGCATTTCCTGCTGACCGGATTCATCGAAGATTCGCGGACGCTGGCCGACCGCTGGCCCGCCGCCGAGGCTCCGCCGCCGGACGGCGCGCAAGCGATCGCCGCCCTGCTGCCGGCGTTCCGGCTCTTCGGCCAACTGCACGCGGCGGGACTGATCCAGACCGATCCGCATCCCGGCAATTTTCTCGAACGCGCGGGCGAACTGTTTCTCATCGACGGCGACGGCGTGGAACGTATGCGGGGCGAGGCGGATGAACGGGCGCGGCAGGCGCGGGACAACCTGGCGCTGCTGCTCGCCCAGTTGCCGCCGGCCTGGGAAGATTGCCCTGACGCATTGCTGGCGGCCTATGCTTCCGGGGAGCCGCGCCGCGTTCCCGGCCGCCGATCCCTGGCGCGGGCCGTCGGGCGGGCGAGGTCGAAGCGCCTTGCCCGTTTCCTCGACAAGACCCTGCGCGATTGCAGCCAGTTCGCCGCGCAACGCGCGTTTTGCCGGTTCTCCTCGGTCGTCCGCGCGCGGCGGGAAACGCTGGCGCCGCTGCTCGCCGCGCCGGACGCGGCGGTGGCGGCGGGAACGCTGCTCAAGGACGGCAACACCTGCACCGTGGCGCGGGTCGACGCGGGCGGGCAGGCGCTGGTCATCAAACGCTACAACCAGAAGAGCCTTGCCTACACCCTGTCGCGCGGCTGGTTTCCGAGCCGGGCGCGCCGCGCCTGGCTGGCCGGGCACCGCCTGGCCTTCCTCGGCATTGCGACGCCCGCCCCGCTGGCGCTGATCGAGGAACGGATCGGGCCGTTGCGGCGGCGCGCTTTCCTGATCAACGAGTTCTGTCCGGGCGAAAATCTCCTGCGGCGTTTTCCGTCCGACCGGGAACCGGAACCCGCCGAGGCGGCGGAAATCCGTGCGTTCTTCGAACGGTTGTTTCGCGCGAGGATCACGCATCACGACATGAAGGCGACGAATTTTCTGTGGCATGACAGCCGCCTCGCGGTCCTCGATCTCGACGCCCTGATCCAGCACGGCCATGAAATGGGCTTCGGGCGCGCGTGGCGGCGCGACCGCGCGCGCTTCCTGCGCAACTGGCCGGAAAGTTCGGCGTTTCACCGCTGGCTGGACGCGAATTTGCCGGAAGCCCCCCCCCTCGCGGCGCGCGGGCTGTCTTCCATCGGGCACGCGGATTTTCTGGCGCTCAAGGCCGGCGCCGAAGCGATTGAATCCGACGCGCACGGCGAAAAGGTGCTGCGCCTGGCCGACGGGCGCTTCCTCAAGCTGTTCCGGCGCAAGCGGCGGCTCACCTCGGCGGCGTGGCGTCCGTATGCCCGGCGTTTCGTCGACAACGCCGAGGCGCTGGCCCGGCGCGGGATCCCCGTTCCGCGCATGATCGGAGCGTGGCGCGTCGCGTCGGTGGCGCGCGACGCGGTGCTCTACGAACCGCTCGAAGGAACGACCCTGCGCGCGCTCGTCCGGCGCGGACTCGACGCCGAAACGGAAAGCCGGCTGAAACGCCGGTTCACCGAATTCGTCATCCGCCTGCATTCCCTCGGCATCTATTTCCGCTCGCTGCACCTGGGCAACGTCATCCTGACACCCGCCGGCGAATTCGGCCTGATCGACTTCGCCGACCTGCGCCTCTGGCGACGCCCGCTGCCAACATTCATGCGCCGCCGCAATATCCGGCGAATGCTGTCGATCCCCGGCGAGCGCGACTGGATCGACAGCAAGGCGATCATCGAAGCGCGTCACGCCAAATGAGCGGCCGGGGAACACGTCCCACGGCGAGAGACGAAAATCTTTTCAACCACGCCGGGCGCGACGAGCACGACGAAAAACAGGAACGGAAAACCTCGGCCACGGCCAGCGCGGCGAAAGGCGAAAAGCAAAAAGCGAAGAAAGAATCCGTCATTCCCGCGACAAGCGGGAATCCAGAGCGTACTCTCCGGCACGCCGCGCCGCATCCTTTGATTGGCAGCCCTTCGGGCTGGAAGCTACAACCTGGATTCCCGCTTTCGCGGGAATGACGGAGGTTTATGGGGGTGTGGTTCAAAAATGCGCTATCGCGCGGGCCACCTCTCTTGTCTGGAAACTCAACCGCCCTGCTTCTCCCTCAACCGCCGGC
>JAIRPF010000110.1 GCA_031257115.1 Accumulibacter sp. | reverse complement strand
CGCTTTCGCGGGAATGACGGGGTGTCTGAACAAAGGGGATGGGTTGGGGTGGGTTTGCGAACCCCGACATTTCGGCATGGCCGTTCGCGTGGTTTCGTTGGGGTCCTTTCGCGCCATTGAAAGACATACCGTGAAATTCGTCATTATTGGCTTTATTGGCATTCCGACCTTTGCCGTGTTTTCGGGATCGAGCCTCTATGACGCGCGCGCGGGGGCGGTGGTGGCGATGCTGTCTTATCTGGCCGTCTTTCTGGTGTTTGGCTGGATCGGGATGCGCCAGCATCTCTGGATTGGTAGCCTGACGGAAGAGACGCGGGCGACGGTAACGAAAAGCGTCCAGACCGCCTCGGACAGTTGCTCTCTGGGCATCGCGTTTCATGACCGGCAGGGTATGTTTCGTCATAAAACGGATATGGGCACCCACAGCAAAGCGGCATTCGCGTCGGTCAAATGCCCGGCCGTTGGGACGAAAAGAACCATCCGCCATGATCCGGACGGCCCGCAAGAGACAAGTTTCACCAGCGACGATCCATTCGAATATTTTCTCTTTGGCGTATCGATCATTGCTTTCCTCGCGTTCCTGCAATGCCTCTGGCGGTGGCTGCGCTAACCGATACAGACTGATTTTTCACTTTTTACGTTTCACCTTTCACGCAATCCATGATCGAACTCGAATACTGGCAACTTCTTTTCTTTCCGCTCTTCTTCGGACTGGGATGGGCGGCGGCGCGCATCGATATCCGTCATCTGGTGCGCGAATCGCGGGCGCTTCCGCGTTCGTATTTCCAGGGACTCAATTTCCTGCTCAACGAACAGCCCGACCGGGCGATCGAGGCTTTCGTCGAGGCCGTCAAGGTCGATCCCGAAACGGTCGAGCTGCATTTCGCGCTGGGCGGCCTGTTTCGCCGGCGGGGCGAGACCGAACGCGCCATCCGTATGCACCAGGGCCTCATCGAGCGCGACGACCTGCCCGAGGATCTCAAGCTGCAAGCCTTGTCCGAACTCGGCCAGGATTATCTGAAGGCCGGCCTGCTCGACCGCGCCGAGGAAATTTTCGGCAAGCTGCGCGATTCGTCCCGCGCCGAGGACGCCAAGCGCAATCTGCTCGAAATCTACCAGCTCGAAAAGGATTGGGAGAGGGCGATCGCCATCGCCGCCGAACTGCCGGATTTCGCTTCGCAGAAGGAAATCGCCGAATACCATTGCGAGCTGGCGGCGGCCGAGATGATCCGCGCGCGCCCCGACGCGGCGGCGAGGCACCTCGACGTCGCGCTCGACCGCAATCGCAAATGCGTGCGCGCCAGCCTGTTGCAGGGCGACATCGCGGCGCAGCGGGAGCGCCTGGAAGAGGCGATTGATTGCTGGCAGCGCATCGAACAGCAGGATCCGGCCTACCTCGCGCTGGTGGCGAAACGCCTGCTGGAAGCCTACCGCAAGCTGGAGCGGCGGGAAGAAGGGCTGTTGCTGCTGCGCGCCTATCTCGAACGCTACCCGTCGCTCGATCTGCTCGACGTCGTTTTCCAGATGGTATTCGAGGCCGAGGGGCCGGAAGCGGCCTACGGGCTGGTGCGCGACGAACTCAAGCGCAATCCGACGCTGCTCGGCCTCGACAAGCTGATCGAGGCGCGCCTGATGATTTCGCCGCCCGAAATACGCGCCGATCTCGATCTGGCCAAGGGGATCGTGCAAGCCTATACGCGCCGCCTGGCGCGCTATCGGTGCGATGATTGCGGTTTCAAGGCGCGCCAGTTCTATTGGCGCTGCCCGGCGTGCGGCGGGTGGGAGACCTATTCGCCGAGGCGCGCCGAGGAATTCGACCTCACGCCCTAGGAGGACACATGGCTCTGGCTGATCTTTCTTCCGTCCGGCTGCTGATCGTCGGCGACGTGATGCTGGACCGCTACTGGTTCGGCGACGTTTCGCGCATTTCGCCCGAAGCGCCGGTGCCGGTGGTCAAGGTCGAGCGTTGCGAGGAGCGCCCCGGCGGCGCGGCCAACGTGGCGCGCAACGCGGCGGCGCTCGGCGCGCGGGTGGCGCTGCTCTCCCTGGTCGGCCGGGACGAGGCCGGTGAACGCCTGGCCCGCCTCGTGAGCGACGGCGGCATCGACGCCAGCCTGCACGTCGACGAAACGGTCTCGACCACCGTCAAGCTGCGCGTGATCGGCCGCCAGCAGCAATTGCTGCGCATCGATTTCGAGGATCGGCCCTCGCACGAGGCGCTGCGCGCCAAGCTCGGCGATTTCGCCCGGCGGCTGCCCGTCTGCGACGCCGTCGTTTTTTCCGATTACGGCAAGGGATGCCTCGCGCGCATCGGCGAAATGATCCAGCTCGCGCGCGAGGCCGGAAAAATCGTGCTGGTCGATCCGAAGGGCGACGACTATTCCGCTTACGCTGGCGCCACCGTCATCACGCCGAACCGCTCCGAAATGCGCGAGGTGGCCGGACGCTGGAAGGACGAGGCCGACCTGGAGCGCCGGGCGGCGGAACTGCGCGCCAGGCTCAATCTGGCGGCGCTCCTGGTGACGCGCAGCGAGGAAGGCATGTCGCTTTTCCTGCCGGGCCGGACGATCCACGAAAAAGCCGTCGCGCGCGAAGTGTTCGACGTTTCCGGCGCCGGCGACACGGTCATCGCCACGCTGGCGGCGATGCTCGCGCACGGCGCCGGCTGGGAACGCGCCATCCACGCCGCCAACATCGCGGCGGGCATCGTGGTCGGCAAACTGGGCACGGCGGTCGTCAGCCGCGAGGAACTGGCGGCGCTGATTTAGCGCGGCGAACGTAAAGGCGACCACCTTCCGCCCGCGCGGACTCGCTGCTGCGCCATCCCGAAATCGCGGCGGCTTGCGTCCTCATTCCATTTCCAAATCGATCGTGTTGCGAAGATGAACCACGGACAACGCAAGCCGCGCGACAAGGCAAAGTCGACACGGACGCGGGCAGTTTGAATTTTTGGAATTGGAATACACGAATTCACGCGCGCCAATGATCCGTTTTTCATGGTTCTCAAGGAATCGGAGCCATTCGGGTTTTCTCCCCGTGTCTTTATCCGCCGATGCTCCTCTCCATATCGACGCCTTTGCGCGTACCGCCGGTCAAATCTCGAAATGTTGCCCGCGCTGCGGCAGGCGGATGTCTTTCCATCCGAGCCGGTTTTCGATCGCCCTGGCGAAAGCCGCCGTCGCGCCGGCTTCGCCGTGTACCAGGAAAGTCTTTCCGGGAGGGCGGCGGAAACCGCCCAGCCAGTTGAGCAGGTCTCCCTGGTCGGCGTGCGCCGAGAGTCCGCCGACCGTGTGGATGCGCGCCCGCACCGGAACCGGTTCACCGAAAATCCTGACCACGCGCGCGCCGTCGACGAGCCGGCGGCCGAGCGTTCCGCCGGCCTGGAAGCCGACGATCAGTACGCTGCATTCGCCGCGCGGCAGATTCTCGCGCAGGTGGTACTTGATCCGCCCGGCGTCGCACATGCCGCTGGCCGAAATGATCACCGCGCCTTCGCGGATCGTGTTGATCGCCCTGGATCGTTCGGCGTCGGCGACGAATTCGACCTGCATCATGTCCGGATGGGTTTTCACCCAGTCGATCAGTTCATGCGTTTCGTCGTCGAGCAATTCGGGATGCGCCAGGGTGATGCGCGTCGCTTCGTTGGCCATTGGCGAATCGACGAAAACCTGGAGCGGCGAGAGACGCCCGCGCCGGATCAGATCGCCGAGCAGGCAGAGGATTTCCTGCGTGCGGCCAACGGCGAAGGAGGGGATGACCAGGTTGCCCCGGCTCTCCCGTGTGCGTTCGAAGGCGGCGACGATTTCCTCGATCGTCTCCTCCATCGGACGGTGCAGGCGGTCGCCGTAGGTCGATTCGACGAGCAGCGCGTCGGCTTCGAGCGCCGGCCTTTCGGGGTCGCGCAACACCGGACGGTCGCGCATGCCAAGGTCGCCGGAGAAGACCAGGGTTTGTCCGCGCGCGACGATTTCGAGCCACGCCGAGCCGAGGATGTGCCCGGCGTCGTGGAAACGGGCTTCGACGCCGCCGGGCAGCCGGAAGGTCTCGCCGCAAGGCGCCGGCCGCAGCAGTTTCAGCGCCTCGCGGGCCGCGGTCACCGAATAGAGCGGCGTTTGCACGCCGCCGCGGTACGCCTTGCCGCGCCGCTGGTGCCGCAGTTGCCACTCGGATTCCTTTTCCTGGATGTGGGCGCTGTCCGGCAGGAGCACGCCGAGCAGATCGATGCTGGCCGGAGTGGCGTAGATCGGCCCGCGATAGCCGAGCACGGCGAGGCGCGGCAGCAATCCGGAATGGTCGATATGGGCGTGGGTCAGCAGCACGAAATCGATGCCGCGCACGTCGCCGCCGAAATCGAGCGCCCGCAGGTTCTTCAGGCGGGCTTCGGAACCGCCCTGGAACATGCCGCAATCGACGAGAAAGCGCGCGCTGTCCGTCTCGACCAGCGTGCAGGAGCCGGTGACTTCGCCGGCGGCGCCAAAAAAGGTAAATCGCGTCATCGTGTGTGTCCGTCCCAGACTTGGGAAAATTGGGAAAGCCCGGCCAATGGCTCGCGCGGGCCGCATCGACGATCATGCCGCGACTATTATAGTTAGGCACGGAGTTCAGAAAGACAAAAATTTTTGACCACGACGAATACGACGAGAAGCAAAAAAGAAAACCAATGGGTTTTCCGCTTTTGTTTCTTGTCGTGCCCGTCGCGGTTAAAGTCTTTGCTTCCCGCCACGGTCGATTTCCTCCCGTTACCTGAGCGTCTTTCGCGCGAGCCACGCCGCGCCGCCGAGGATCAGCGCCGCGCAGAGGAAAACGGCCTTGTATCCCGCGGCGATGGCCACGACCGCGCTGATCATGGGGCCGGCGGCCATGCCCACGGCGTTCATCGACGCGGCCAGTCCGTAGATGGATCCCTGCCTGGTCTTTTCCGTGTTCTGCGCGAGGAGGATGTTGATCAGCGGAATCGCCATGCCCAGCATGATCGCCGTCAGCACGCGGGATACCAGCAGGGCGTCCGGCGACCAGGCGAACGCCTGGGGCACATGGAACGCGCCGGCCAGCAGGAAGCTGATGACGAGCAGCCGCACGGAACCCAGACGCGAGGCGATCCGGCTGGTCAGCGCCGAGGCGAGCGCGGAGGCGAGGGCGCTGACTCCGAGGATGAGGCCCGTGGTCGAGGCCACGCGGTAGCCTCCGGCGATTTCCTGCACGTAGAGGGGCAGGATCGGAATGACGAAGGCGATGCCCATCTGGACGAGTCCCGCGAGAATCACCAGCGTCAGGATGACGCGCGATTCGAAAAGCGGCTTGATGTCCGGAACCAAGCTTTTCACGGTAAACCGTTTCGGCCGTCTGGGCACGAAGGATTCCACGACCCAGAAGCGCACGATCGCCGCCGCCAGGACGAGCAGGAGGGAAGTGACGAAAAACGTGAAACGGTGGCCGATGGCGTCCGCCATGTGGCCGCCCATGAGCGGGCCGAGGCTGTTGCCCAGCGCGATGCCCATTTGCAGAAGGCCGAGCCTGAGACCGACTTCCTTTTCGGGCACGACGCTGGCGACCAGCACGTTCGCGGCCGCGACGGTTCCCGTCACCGCGCCCTGGAAAACGCGGAGGAACAGGAATTGCAGCGGCGTTTGCGCGAAGCCGATCAGGAAAATGACGAGGCCGCCGCCCGCCATGGAGCGCAGCAGCATCGACTTGCGGCCATACGAATCGGCCAGCCGGCCCCAGATCGGCGCCATGAAGGCCAGGGCGAAGGCGGCGGCGAAGTTGACGGCGCCGACCCACATGTTCAGGGCGCTCGGCTCGGTGACGCCGAGATCCTGAAGGAAGAGCGGAATGATCGGCGTGGAGGTTCCGAAGCCGGCGATCGCCAGGAATTCCGCCGCGAGGATGGCGTAGAAGGTTTTTTTCCAAGCCATCGCGTTCATGGCGGTTTCGTCGCCGCTTGCCTTGGGCGGCCGGTCTCCGATCCACGCGGCGCGGGGATTCGGCGTTCGTCCCCGGACGGGGCCGGCGAATGTGCGGACGGGCGAGACAAGCGCGTTTCTTTCGTCGTGGACAGAGGGAGTGAGCCGCCCATCACGGTTCGAAGAGCGGATCGATCCTTTCCAGGTCGCCCTCGCCCAGCGCGCCGACCGCGGCTTTCAGGCCGAGTTGCGCGAGGAGCGTGTCGAAACGCGCCTTGGCGAGGTCGCGCCGGGTGAGGTAGACCTGCTGTTCGGCGTTGAGCACGTCGATGTTGATGCGCACGCCGACTTCGTAGCCCAGGCGGTTGGATTCCAGGGCGCTGATGCTGGAGACCAGCGCGGCGTTGAGCGCCTCGATCTGCGCGAGGCCGTTGACCACGCCGAGGAAGGATTGCCGCGCGTCGAGCGTCGCCGCGCGGCGGGCGTTTTCCAGCAGCGACTGGGCGGCGGCGCGGTTGGCGATCGCCTCGCGGGTTTGCGAGCCGACCGCGCCGCCCTCGTAGATCGGAATCGAGAGCTGCAAGCCGATGCCGCGCGAATCGGTTTGCAGGCCGCCGCCGCTGGAAGCCGAGGACAGCCCGTCGTTCCTGCCATAGCTGGCGACGGCGTCGAGCGTCGGGTAATGGCCCGCGCGGGCGCGTTCGACCTCCCGCTGCGCTACCTCCAGCGCGGCTTGCTGCGCCTGCACCCGGAAGCTGTCGTTCTCCGCGGCCTCGACCCACGCCTCCATGCTCGCCGGATCGGGCGGCAGCAGCTTCGCCTCGGCGCGCAACCGGCCAAGCTCGCTCATCTCCTTGCCGACGATCGCGCGCAAGGCATAACGCTTGACTTCGAGGTCGTTCTCGCCCGCGATCTCCTGCGCGCTGGCCAGGTCGAAACGCGATTGCGCCTCGTGGGTGTCGGTGATGGTCGCGGCGCCGACCTCGAAATTCTTCCTGGCCTGCGCCAATTGCTGCGCGATGGCCTGTTTGCTGGCCCGCACCGCCGCGAGGTTTTCCTGCGCGTACAGGACGCCGAAATAGGCTTGCGCGACGCGCAGGATCAGATCCTGCGACGCCTGCGCGAATACCGCCTCGGCCTGCGCGACCTGCCATCGGGCCTGCCCGTACCGGACGACGTTCTGCCAGCGGAACAGCGGCTGGGTCAGGTTGACGCTGTACGAATGCGTGTTGTAATCCCTCCGCCACGACGGCTGGCCGCCGGTGTGATAGCGGTTTTCGTTCCACGCTGTCCCCGCCGTCGCGCCGACCGCCGGCAGCAGGCCGGCCAATCCCTGCGGCAGCTTTTCGCGCCCCGCTTCGAGCGTCGCGCGCGCGGCCATGTATTGCGCGTCGTTGACCAGCGCCTCGCGGTACACCTGCAACAGGCCGGCCGCCGCCGCCGGAAGGCAGAAGCCCATCAGCCCCAGCAGGGCGGACAGGCGGAGGGCGGATTGCCGTGAACGCATCGGAGACGCCTCGCTCAAAAAACGAATTTTTCCCACGGCAGGTCGTTTTCCAGAGGCGCCGCCACGGTCTCGAACAGGTTTTCGCCGATGAAGGCGTCCTCGCCGGCGCGCGTGATCCGCCGCGCCTCCATCGACGGCGCTTCGCCGACGATGGCCACCAGCCGCCCGCCGATCTTCATCTGGCGCAGCAGCGTTTCCGGCAACACCGGCAACGATCCGGAAACGACGATCGCATCGTAGGGCGCGTAAAGATCCCATCCCCGCGATCCGTCGCCCGGATCGACGCTGACGTTGGCGACGCTGGCCCGCCGCAGATTGCGCCGCGCCAGATCGACCAGCTCCGGATCGATTTCGACGGAATAGACGAATTCGGCCTTCGCGGCGAGCAGAGCGGCCATGTAACCGCCGCCCGCGCCGATTTCGAGCACCTTGTCGGTGTTCCTGACCGCCAGTTCCTGCAACATGCACGCCTCGACGCGCGGCGCGAGCAGGGTCTGTCCAGGCTTCGCGCCCTCCTTCAGGGGAATCTCGATGTCGGCGAAAGAGAGTTCCCTGTACTTCGCGGGAACGAAATCCTCGCGTCTCACCACGCCGAGCAGCGCCAGGACGCCCGGATCGAGCGCGAACCACGGCCGGATTTGCTGCTGAATCATATTGAAACGCGCTTTTTCGATATCCATCGCCATGGCCATCACCTCATTTGCGTTTGAACGATTCACCCGGACGAATCGAGTGTCGCCGAAGATGAACATTATACCTTGCGGCAATCGGCCTTCATCGTGAAACCCGCCCGATTTGAAACATCGCCCCGCCTTTTCCGCGCGCGGCGCGCCGAAATAAAGCGTTTCTTTCGAGAAAGGCACTTCGCGCGATAGTCTCGATTCGCGCGCGGCGCGCTGAAAAACCTCCCTCAAGAGGAAGGCTTCGCCCCGCGTGGTCCCGATTCAAGCGACACCCGTTCCCTTTTCCAAGTCATTCCCTCGATAAACGGAAACCCGGTTCGTTGCCGCCCTCGCCGCCGCCCACTCACCGTCATTCCCGCGCAAGCGGGAATCCAGCGCGTATTTTTCCGGCGCGAAGCGCCGCTTCTTTTGAATTTGAATTCGCGGCCTTTGGGCCGAATATAAGGAGCTGGATTCCCGCTTTCGCGGGAATGACGGTTTCTGTTTGTGCGTCTGTTCATCCGCGTCCGACGATTCAACCGCCCAACTCCCTCCGTTCTGCCTTCAGCGCGACACATCCTTCGAGAGGGAGGCTTTTCGCGCGGCGTTTCGCGCCGGTGACGGCGGTCATGCGGTCGATGATCCTTTTGGAGTGTTGCGCGTTTTGGCGAAGTCGATGATTTGCATGGCGCGGTCGATTCGCGCGATTCATCGCGCGGGCACGGGCGGGGCGGCTCGTCGCCTTCAGGCTTGCCAGTTTCCGAAAACCGCTTCGGCGGCGGCGACGGTTTCCGCGATGTCGGCGTCGCTGTGCGCGGCCGACATGAAACCGGCTTCGAAGGGCGACGGCGCGAAATAGTGGCCGGCGGCGAGCATGGCGTGGAAGAAGCGGTTGAAGGCGTCCTTGTCGCATTGCATGACCTCGGCGAAATTCCGGGGAGGGGCCGCGCGGAAATAAACGCCGAACATGCCGCCGACGCATTGGGCCGAAAAGGCCACGCCGTGTTTTGCGGCGGCGGCGGAAAGGTCGTCGCACAAGGCGCGGGTCTTGCGTTCGAGTTCGGCGAAGAAACCGGGGGCCTGGACGAGCCGCAGCGTGGCGAGGCCCGACGCGACGGCGAGCGGGTTGCCCGATAGCGTTCCGGCCTGGTAGACCGGGCCGAGCGGGGCGATTTTCTCCATGATCTCGCGCCGGCCGCCGAAGGCGGCGACCGGCATGCCGCCGCCGATCACCTTACCGAGCGTGGTCAGGTCCGGACGGATGCCGTACAGCCCTTGCGCGCACGACGGGCCGACCCGGAAGCCGGTCATCACTTCGTCGAAAATCAGCACGCTGCCGTGCCGGGTGCACTGTTCGCGCAGGCCGCGCAGGAATTCGGGGCGCGGCGCGACGAGGTTCATGTTGCCGGCGACCGGTTCGACGATGACCGCGGCGATGCGCTCGCCGTGTTGCGCGAACGCTCGCTCCACGCCTTCCGCGTCGTTGTAGTCGAGCGCCAGCGTGTGCCGCGCGACGTCGGCCGGCACGCCGCCCGAACTGGGGTTGCCGAAGGTCAGGAGGCCCGATCCGGCCTTGACCAGCAGGCTGTCGCTGTGGCCGTGGTAGCAGCCTTCGAACTTGACGAGGAGGTCGCGCCCGGTGTGGCCGCGCGCCAGGCGGATGGCGCTCATCGTCGCCTCGGTGCCGGAACTGACCAGGCGCACCATGTCGAGGGAAGGCAGCAGGCGGCACAGCAGTTCGGCCATGTCGACCTCGATTTCGGTCGGAGCGCCGAAGGAAAGCCCGCGCGCGGCGGCTTCTCGCGCCGCCGCCACGACTTCGGGGTGGGCGTGGCCGAGGATCAGCGGCCCCCAGGAGCCGACGTAGTCGAGATACGATTTGCCGCCGGCGTCGACGATGCGCGATCCCTTGCCGCCGGCGATGAACGGCGGCGTGCCGCCCACGGAACGGAAGGCGCGCACGGGGGAGTTGACGCCGCCCGGTATGCGTTTCCGGGCGCGTTCGAACAGCTGCTGGTTACGATCGGTCACAGGGTTTCTCCTCGAAAAAAGGCTTCGGAGCGCGGGTTTCGATGGCCCGGAAGGTTTGCCGTTTGCCCCCGGTCAAACCCGGCGTCCGCCGTTTCCCGGAATTTTAACCGGGCGAAATGTTTTTTTGTATCAAGAAAGTCCTTCAAATGCCGATAGAAGTGGTTGAAATATATAAGATTGATGTATAGTGCCCCTTTGGATAACATCACGGTGCGCGGCCGAAAGGCTTGCTTGGCGGGGGTTCATGAGTCTTTGGAGGTGTTGATTGGCCAATGTTGCAAATTTAAGCGGCATCAAGGTGATGATCATCGACGACAGCAACACCATCCGGCGGAGCGCCGAGATATTTCTCGTGCAGGCGGGTTGCCAGGTGGTTCTGGCGGAAGACGGGTTCGACGCCCTGTCGAAGATCGCCGATCACGAGCCGGACGTCATTTTCTGCGACATCATGATGCCGCGTCTCGATGGCTACCAGACCTGCGCGCTGATCAAGAAGAATCCGCGCTTCGCTTCCACTCCGCTCATCATGCTGTCGTCGAAGGACGGCCTGTTCGATCGCGCGCGCGGGCGCATGGTCGGTTCGGAGCAGTACCTGACGAAGCCGTTTACGAAGGACAGTCTGTTGCAGTCGGTGGCGACGTTCGCGCCGAACAGGGAGTGAGCGCCCCATGCCGATATTCCCCCGAAACCGAAAACGACAGGAGGCAACACCATGCCTGTAAAAACGATTCTCATCGTCGATGATTCGCCCACGGAGCGTCACGTTCTGTCCGAGCTGCTGACCCGGAGCGGCTATCGGGTCAGCAACGCCGAAAACGGCGAGGAGGGCGTCGAGAAAGCCAGGAAGGAAAAGCCGGATCTGATCCTCATGGACGTCGTGATGCCGGGGCTGAACGGGTATCAGGCGACCCGCACCCTGACGCGCGACGAGACGACCAAGCACATTCCGATCATCGTCTGCACCTCCAAGGGGCAGGAGACGGACCGGATCTGGGGCTTGCGCCAGGGCGCTCTCGATTACATCGTCAAGCCCATCAACGCCGCCGACCTGCTGTCGAAAATCGCGGCGCTTTGAGTTTCCCGTGAGCCATGGCCAGAAAAAGCAGTCTCAGTGAATTCCAGGCGCACCTGGCGGCCCGCCTCGCGGGGATCGCGGACCAGCATCCCGCGGGGCTGCTCGGCGTCCAGTCGGGCGTCGACCATTGGCTCGTGGCGCTTCCGGATTCGGGCGAGGTCGTCCCACTGCCGCCGCTTACCGGCGTGCCGATGACCAAGCCGTGGTTCGTCGGCATCGCCAATATCCGCGGCAATCTCTATTCGGTGAGCGATTTCTCGGCCTTTCGCGGAAAAGAGGCGACCCCGCGCAACGCCAACGCCCGCCTGCTGCTGATCGGAACGCGCCACGGCAACAACGCGGCGCTGCTGATGACGCGGATGCTCGGCCTGTGGCACATCGACGATCTGACGCCGGCGACGGCCGATCCGGCGGCGCCGCCCTGGGCGAGCGACGCCTACATGGACAAGGAGGGCCGCCGTTGGCGGATGCTCGACGTCAGGGAACTGTTTGCCGACGACGCTTTCATGGATATCGGACTCTAGCTTTTACCGCGAGTGAATTCATAACAATGTGGCCAACCCGGAGAGGTACTATGGCGTCCAAACTGAATCTGAAGAAACTGTTTTTTGGCACCAAGAAGAGCGACGATCGGGCCGTGACGGTCCAGACCCCATTGGATACGGGAGATCGCGGTATCGGGGGAAAGGCCGGCGCGGGAGGGGGCGGAAAGCATCCCGGCCGTTATTTGATCGCCAAGCAACTGAAAGTATTGGCCGCCGCGCTGCTGATCCTGCTGTCGTCCATCGGCGTCATCGCCTACCGCGATTATCGCGCGGCGGAGTACAACGCGGCCTATACCGCCACGGCGATCGACCTGGGAATGCTGTCGCAGCGCATCGCCAAGGCCACCGGCTTGGCGATACGGGGCGATCCGCTCGCGTTCGGGATGTTGCGCGACGCGCACAGCAGGTTCGCCGCCAGCCTGGATTCGCTGAAGAACGGCGGTGAACTGGGCGGCATACTCGTGCCGCCGTCCCCGGAAGGCGTCGTGCCGCAAATCGACGGCCTGAGCATGGTCTGGGGCTACACCAGCCGCAACGTCGTGCAATTGCTCCGGGCGGAAACGAACATGGTGATTTTCGGCAAGTACCTGAGAGGCTTCGACATCGGCACCCGGAACGGCATCAGCCTGGGGAGCGAAAGAGTCTACGTCGCCACGCGGGACGATGAAACCCGGCGGATCACCGCAGCGCTGGACGCCGTTTTCAAGGACTACGCCACGATCGTCGACGGCGCGCTGGGCGGCGTGAAGAATCTGGCGGAGGCCAGGCAGGCGGCGGGCCGCATTCTCGTCGACGAGGGCGACCTGTTCAACGCCGCCGAGTCGCTGGTCATCGCCTATCGCCTGCGTGGAAACGACGGGCGATTGATCCGCGAGGGCGCGCTGGCCGGGCTGGCCTTTCTCGTGCTGGTCGTGCTGGCGCTGATGGCCGGGGTCTATGTCGCCGACGCGCGCCGCCAGGCCGAGCAGGCCAGGAAGAACAGCTTGGAATCGGAAATGACGAACCGCCAGAACCAGGACGCCATCCTGCGCCTGATGAACGAGCTGGGCGACTTGGCCGACGGCGACCTGACCGTGACGGCGACGGTTTCCGAGGACATCACCGGCGCCATCGCCGACTCGATCAACTACACCGTCGAGGAATTGCGGGTGCTGGTCGGCCGGATCAACGACGCGGCCGGCCGCGTGACGGGGGCGACCGAGATCGCGCAGCAGACATCGGTCGAACTGCTGAACGCGACGCGGCGGCAGTCGCGGGTCATCCAGGAGGCCGGGCGTTCCGTCCTCGAAGTGGCGGGATCGATGACGCGGGCCTCCAGCGACGCCGACCAGTCGGCGCGAGTGGCCCGCCACTCGCTGACGGCGGCCGGCAAGGGCACCCAGGCCGTGCAGGATTCCATCAAGGGCATGAACGAAATCCGCGAGCAGATCCAGGAGACCTCGAAGCGGATCAAGCGCCTGGGCGAATCTTCGCAGGAGATCGGCGAAATCGTCGAACTGATTTCCGACATTACCGAGCAGACCAACGTGCTGGCCCTGAACGCCGCCATCCAGGCGGCCTCGGCCGGCGACGCGGGGCGCGGCTTCACGGTGGTGGCCGAGGAAGTGCAGCGGCTGGCGGAACGCTCCGGCGAGGCGACGAAACAGATCGCGGCCATCGTGAAGACGATCCAGACCGACACGCAGAGCGCGGTGTCGGCCATGGAAAAATCGACGCGCGGCGTGGTCGAGGGCGCGAAACTCTCCGACGCCGCCGGGCAGGCGCTGGCCGAGATCGGCGCGGTGTCCCAGAACCTGGCCGACCTGATCGAAAGAATCTCGCAGGCGACGCGCAAGCAGGCCGACGCGGCGACGGGCGTGGCGGGAAAAATGCAGGACATCCTCAAAGTGACCGAGCAAACCACGGCCGGGACGCAGCGGACGGCGTCGGCGGTCGGCGAGCTGGCCGGGTTGGCGACGGAACTCAAGGGTTCCGTGGCCGGTTTCAAGGTAGGCTGAACGGCGAGTCCCGTGATCGGAGAATGTGTTCCAGATGAATGCCGCGACAGAATTTGACGTCGGCCCATTGACCTGGGTCAAGAGCGAGATCGATCTGGCGCTCGAACGCGCGGTCCAGGCGCTCGACCAGTTCGGCGCGAGCGTCGCTTCCGGTTCCGCCGATTCGACGCAAATCCGGTTTTGCCGCACGCACCTGCACCAGGTGCGCGGCGCGCTGGCCATCGTCGGGCTGGACGGCGTCACGCAGTTCGCCGAGGCGCTGGAAGGCTTGCTGGAGACGATCGAGGCGCGCGAGCCTTCCGCCGGTGAGCCGCCGGTCGCGCTGGCCCGCCGGGGGCTGGAGGCCATCAGCCTGTATCTGGGCGGCGTGATAAACGGCCAGTCCAACCAGCCCCTGCGGCTGCTGCCGCTGTATCGGGAAATCCAGTCGGAACGCGGCGTACCGCGCCATTCGGCCGCCGACCTGTTCTTTCCCGATCTGTCCATTCGCATTCCGCGCCAGGGGATGCCATTCAGGAAGCTGGAACCCGCCGATCTCGCCCGCTTGCTGAAACGGCAGCGCATCCGTTTCCAGCGCGGACTGCTGGCGTGGCTGCGCGCGCCGCGTGACAGGAGCGGCGTCAAGGAAATGCTGGCGGCGATCCGCCGCATCGAGGAGACGCAGGAAATCGGGGCCGCGCGCGCTTTCTGGCGCGTCGCCGAAGGCTTCCTCACCGCGCTGGCCGAGGGCGGAATCGAGGACGGCGCGGGCGCGAGGCAGTTGTGCGCGCGCGTCGACATGCAAATCCGCCGCCTGTCCGAAGGATCGAGAAACGTCGCCGAAAGGCTGATGCGCGACGCGCTGTATCTCGTCGCCCTGGCGACGAGCGGCGACGCGGCGGTCAGGCAAATCAAGGAAGCGTACCGTCTCGATACGTTCCTGCCCGCCGGCGGCGACGCCGCCGCCGTGCCGGACGCGGCGCAGGCCGTCATCGGCCGCCTGCGCGACGTGATAACGGCCGTGGAGGAAGCCTGGAACAAGTTTTGCGCGGGCAGCGTTCCGGCGCTCCAGGGTTTCAGGGAAAACGCCGGCGTCCTGTCCGCCCTGGCCGGACAGCTCGGACAAACGGATTATCACCGCCTGGCGCAGGCCGTCGCCGCCGCGGCCAACTGGCTGGCGGAAAGCGCCAAGCGCCATTCCGAGGCGCTGAGCATGGAAGTCGCCACGGCCATTCTGCTGCTCCAGAACGCGCAGGCGAACTATCCGAGCCTCGGCGGGGATTTCGCGCACCAGGTCGACGTGACCGTCGGGCGGGTGCAGGCCTGCATCGCCGGCAACGCCCCGAAGCAGGGTGCGGAGATTCCGCTGCTCGACGAGATGTCCCGCCGGGCGTATGAAAAACTGCTGCTCGGACAGGTGGCCAAGGAAATCCAGAGCAATCTGCTCCAGATCGAGCAGGTGCTCGACGGCTTTTTCCGCGACTCCGGAAAGCGGCCGGAACTCGCCAGTCTCGAAACGCCTTTCCGGCAGATCGGCGGCGCGTTGACCATGCTCCGCCAAGAGGGGGCGAAGGCGGCGCTGCAAGGATGTCTCGAAACCGTCCGCCGTTTCTCCGACCCGGACTACACGCCCGCCGAGGACGAACTGGAACGGCTGGCGAGCCGCCTGTCGATGGTGGGATTTTTCGTCGAGGCCATGCCGCGCGGAGCGTCGGACTTCGAAGGCTTCGCCCGGAAAATGCAAGCGCCCCGGCGCGGCGAGGCGGAGATCGCGGAAAAAGACGAGCCGATGGCTTCCGTCGAGGAAGAGGTCGTCCAGAGCCGGCGCGAAACCCATGCGCTGCTGGAGGCGCTCAAGGAGCAGCCGCAGGACGCCGGCTTGCGGGAAGAAATCCGGCAGAACCTCGAAACGCTCAAGAACGACGCCGATCTGGTGGCCGACGCGAACCTGAGGGAACAGGCCAAGGCCATGCTGAACGCGCTGGACAGCGGCGAAAACGTGGCCTCCCAGATCGAGCGCGCCATGGCGGCCATGAAGCCCGATGTCGCCGAAGCCGCGTCGCCCTCGCAGGAAACCCTGCAATTGTCCAGGGCGAGCAACGACGAGATCGACGCGGAACTGCTCGCCATCTTCCTCGAAGAGGCCAGGGACGTGCTGACGGTGATCGACACGCACCTTCGCGGCCTGAAAGAATATCCCCACGACGGCGAGGCCCTGACCGTCGTCCGGCGTTCCTTCCATACCCTGAAGGGAAGCGGGCGCATGGTCGGCCTCAAGGAACTGGGCGAGGTCGCCTGGGCCGTCGAACAGACGCTGAACCTCTGGCTGCGTCTCGACATGGTGGTCGATTCCCCCCTGCTTGGCCTGCTGGACGAGGCGTATGGCCTGTTCACCGCCTGGGTGGCCCATCTGGAAACGCGGGAGGGGAGCGCGCCCGATCCGCGCGACCTGGTGGCGCGGGCGGAGGCGTTGCGCTCGGACGCCGAGGCCGGACAGGCCGCCGCGCCGCCCGCCGTGGCGGAAGAAGAGAGCGCCGGGGAGCGCGAGGCCGAGCCGCCCCCGGAAACGGCGGACGATCGGGGCGAGGAAGTCATTCAAATCGATTTCGTGCCGGTCAGTCCGGAAGAAACCACGGACGCCCTCGCCCTGTCGATGCTGGACGACGAGCCGCCCGCGATACAACAGCCCGCGATACAGGAGGAACGCCCGGACGCCGAGATATTCCCGGAGACCCAGCCCGTCCCGCCGCGCGCGGAGGGCGAACCCAAACCGGAACCCGATATTCAGGCGTCCGGGCAGCGCGTCAGCATTTCGCCGGCGCTCTTCGCCATATTTTCGGAAGAAGCCAAGGGATACCTGTACACCCTGCGCCGCGAGCTGCCGATCCTCGAACGCGACGAGGTGTGGCCGACGCCCAAGGAGATGTACCGCGCGGCGCATACCCTGGCGGGCATTTCCGCGACCGTGGGCCTGCTCCCGGTCAACCGGCTGGGACACGCGCTGGAATACGCGCTCCAGCGCCGCGACAACTCGGAAAATCCCGGCAGCGCGCAGGCGCTGGGAGTGATCCGCCAGGCGATCGGCGAACTGGAATCGATGTTCTCGGCGTTGTCCAGACAGCAGGATTTCGACGTTTCCGGGGAATTGATCGGAGAACTCGACAACCTTTATCCGCCGGGCCGCGCGGGGAGCGGAGCGAACGAAGCGATCGACGCGGACGAAGCGATCGACGCGGACGAAGTGATCGACGCGGACGAAGTGATCGACGTGGCCGAGGCGATCGATGTGGACATGGACGTTCCCGCCGCCGGGGAAGATGCGCCGGAAGCGCCGGAACAAACGCGGGAAACCGCCGCCGGGCCGGAAACGCATGAAGCGCCCGAAACATCCGAAACGTCCGAAGCGCCTGAAACACCGCCGCCCCCCGCGCCGGCGATCGCTCCCGTCCGCGACGAGATTGACGCGCAACTGCTGCCCATCTTCCTGGAAGAGGCCGCCGACCTGGGGCAGGCGATCGCCGGGCAGATCCGGGCCTGGCGGGCCAATCCCGGCGACGCGGAGGCGGTGCGCGTCCTCGCCCGGCATCTGCACACGCTCAAGGGCAGCGCCCGCATGGCGGGCGCCATGACGCTGGGCGAAATCACCCACGCGCTGGAGACGCGGCTCGACGACGCGGGCCGCGCCGGCGCGGTGTCGGTGGAAATCGTCGACGAAATCGAAACCGCGTTCGAGTCGATCCGGCAGATCGTCGAACGCTTGCAGCGGGGCGAAACGCTGGAGCCGGCCGTGGCCGCGCCGCCCGCCGCGCGGGAAGCGGCGGAGACGCGGGAAGGCGCGCCGCACCGGGATCGCCGCGCGGGGTCGCCGCGCCCGGTCGCCGAGGCCGATGCCGAAAGCGAAGCGGCGCACTCGGCGATATTGCGCGTGCGCGCCAGCGTTGTCGACCGCCTGGTCAATGGCGCGGGCGAGCTGTCCATCGCCCGTTCGCGCATCGAGGGCGAGATGCGCGGCCTGAAGGAATCGCTGCTCGATTTGACGGAAAACGTCATCCGCCTGCGCCGCCAGTTGCGCGAAATCGAAATGCAGGCCGAGTTGCAGATGCAGTCGCGCGCGGCGGCGGTCGACGAGAAACACACCGGGTTCGACCCGCTCGAATTCGACCGGTTCACGCGCTTCCAGGAATTGACGCGGATGATGGCCGAGTCGGTCAATGACGTGGGCACCGTGCAGCAGCATCTGCTCAAGAGCCTGGACGACGCCAACGCCGCGATCGTCGCGCAGGCCCGCCAGAACCGCGAGGTGCAGCAGGGGCTGCTGTCGATGCGCATGATGCCGTTCAACAGCCTGGCCGACCGTCTTTACCGCGTGGTGCGGCAGGCGTCGAAAGACCTCGACAAGCGCGCCAACCTGGAGATCCGGGGCGGACAGGTCGAACTGGACCGCAGCGTCCTCGACAAGATCATCGTGCCGATCGAACACATGCTGCGCAACGCCGTCGCGCACGGCATAGAGGGGCGCGCGGAACGCGCGGCGCGCGGCAAGCCGGAGATCGGCGAAATCGCGCTCTCGCTGAAGCAGGAAGGCAACGAAATCGTCCTCGTCCTGTCGGACGACGGCGTCGGCCTGGATTACGGGCGCATCCGCGAGCGCGCCGTGGCCGCCGGCATGATCGGCGCGGATGAAGCCGCCGACGAGGCGCGCCTGGCCGAGTTCATTTTCGCGCCCGGACTCTCCACCGCGGGAGAGCTTTCGCGGACCGCCGGCCGGGGCGTCGGGATGGACGTGGTCAAGACCGAGATCGCCAGTCTGGGCGGGCGCGTCGAGGTCGAATCCAAATCGGGACGGGGCACGGAATTCCGGCTGATCCTTCCGCTGACCCTGGTCGTGACCAAGGCGCTGCTGATCCGCGCCGGAGGCGGAACGTTCGCCATTCCGTCGTCGACGATCGAGCAGGTGCTCGATCTCAAGGAGGCGGAAGTCCTCCGGATCCGCGAGGCGGGTTTCGCCGAATGGCAGTCCCGGCGCTATCCGTTCAGCTATCTGCCGCATCTTCTGGGCGATCCGTCGGCGGCGATCGAACGGCGCCGGCGCTACTGGATCCTGCTGTTGCGCAGCGGCACGCGGCGGATCGCGGCGCAGGTCGACGAACTGCTCGGCAACCAGGAAATCGTCGTCAAGAACATCGGCCCGCAACTGGCGCGAGTCATCGGCGTGGATGGCGCGACCGTGCTGGGCAACGGGCAGGTGGTGCTGATCCTCAACCCGGTGGCCCTGAGCGCGCGCGCGCCGGCGGAAACGACCGCGCCCGCGGCGGAAATGCCCGTGATCCGGGAAGCCGCCGAGGCGGCCTCGCCCACGGTCATGGTCGTCGACGATTCCCTGACGGTGCGCAAGATCACCGGCCGCCTGATGGCGCGGGAAGGCTACCAGGTGCTGCTGGCCAAGGACGGCGTCGAGGCGCTCGAAAAGCTGATCGACATCGTGCCGGACGTGATGCTGATCGACATCGAAATGCCGCGCATGGACGGTTTCGACCTGACGCGCAACGTCCGCGCCGACGCGCGCCTGCGCCACGTGCCGATCATCGCGATTACCTCGCGCACGGCGGAGAAACACCGCAACTACGCCACCGAGATCGGCATCGATCATTATCTCGGCAAGCCGTTCCAGGAAGAAGAACTCCTGCGTCTGGTCGCCGGTTACACGGCGGCCAGGGGCCGGTAGACGGGAAGCGGGGGCCGGAAAACCGATTCCGGTACCCAGCGCCCGCGGTCGGCGATAAAATGGGCGCATCATGACCGCCGGCATCCACCTGACCAATCATTTCCTCATCGCCATGCCGGCCATGGAGGACCCGTATTTCGCCAAGTCCCTGGTCTACATCGCCGAGCACAACGGCCAGGGGGCGCTCGGCGTGATCGTCAACCGCCCGATCGACATGACGCTCTCCGCCCTGTTCCAGAGCATCGAGCTGTCGTCCGCGCCGAAGGGCATGGGCGACAGGCCGGTCTTTTTCGGCGGGCCGGTGCAGACCGATCGCGGTTTCGTCCTGCATCGGCCGCTGGGCGACTGGCAGTCGACGCTGGCGGTCAGCCCGGAAATCGGCTTGACCACTTCGCGCGACGTCCTGCAATCGGTCGAACGGACGGGGCATCCGAGCGACATGGTCGTCACGCTGGGCTATTCGGGATGGGCGGGCGGGCAGCTCGAACGCGAAATCGGCCAGAACGCCTGGCTGACGGTGCCCGCCGATCCGCGCATCCTTTTCGAGCTGCCTTGCGAGGAACGCTGGGCCTCGGCCTTGGAACTGCTGGGGATCGGCCCGGCGAACCTGGCCGGGCAGGCCGGACATGCCTGATTCCGGCCCCGGCGCTCTCCGGCGGGGCACCGTGCTGGCCTTCGATTTCGGCACGAAGCGCATCGGCGTCGCGGTCGGCGAACTCGAACTGGCGCAGGCGCATCCGCTCACGACGATCCACGGCGAACGCAACGACCGGCGTTTCTCGGCCATCGCCGGATTGATCGGCGAATGGAAACCCGTCCGCCTCGTCGTCGGGCTGCCGGTGGCGCTCGACGGCGCGCCGCACGCGATGACCGCGCGCTGCGTCCGCTTCGCCAACCAGTTGCGGGGCCGCTTCGGCATCGAGGTCGACTCCGCCGAGGAGCGCCTGAGTTCGGTCGAGGCCGAGGAAAGAATGCGCGAAAACGGCTACAATGCGCGGGATGCGCGGGAACGTCTCGACGCGCTGGCCGCGCAGATCATCCTGCAAACCTATTTTCAACGCTTTTCCGAAATTCCATCGGATTCCCGCCATGCCTCCTCCCCATCCCCATCCCCCGCTGCCTGACGCCGAAGCGCAATGCCTCGCGCTGGCCGGACTGATTCGCCCGAAACTGCAAGCCGACGCCGCGCTGGTCGGCATCCACAGCGGGGGCGTCTGGATCGCCCGCCGCCTGAAGGAACTGCTCGGCATCGAGGCCGAAACCGGATCGATCGACGTCTCGTTCTACCGCGACGATTTCGGCGAAAAGGGGCTGCATCCGCAGGTGAAGCCGACCTCGATTCCCTTCGAGGTGGAAGGCCGCCCGCTGATCCTCGTCGATGACGTGCTCTATACCGGCCGGACGACCCGCGCGGCGATCAATGAACTGTTCGATTACGGCCGTCCCGCCAGCGTCCGGCTCGCGGTGCTCGCCGATCGCGGCGGGCGGGAATTGCCGATCTACGCCGAATTCTGCGCCTGGCAGGCCGAACTCGCGGATTCGCAGGAACTGGTGCTCGAACCGGACGCGGCCGGGCGTTTGCAGTGGAGGTGCATCGATCATGCCTAATCCGCAACTCGACGCCAACGGCGGACTGATCCATCTGCTGTCGACCGAGGGACTGCCGCGCGAGGTGTTGACGCACATCCTGGACACGGCATCGAGCTTCCTGGAAGTCTCCGACCGCGACGTGAAAAAGGTGCCGCTGCTGCGCGGCAAGAGCGTGTTCAACCTGTTTTTCGAGAATTCCACGCGCACGCGCACGACTTTCGAGATCGCCGCCAAGCGGCTGTCGGCCGACGTCATCAATCTCGACGTCGGGCGCTCCTCGACGGCCAAGGGAGAAACGCTGCTCGACACCATCGACAACCTGGTGGCGATGCACGCCGACATGTTCGTGGTGCGCCACGCCTCGTCGGGCGCGCCCTATCTCATCGCCGAGCATCTGCGCCGCGCGCGGCGCGAGGACGTGCATGTGGTCAATGCCGGCGACGGACGCCACGCGCACCCGACGCAGGGCCTGCTCGACATGTACACCATCCGTCATTTCAAGAAGGATTTTTCCGGGCTGACGGTCGCCATCGTGGGCGACATCCTGCATTCGCGCGTGGCCCGCTCCGACATTCACGCGCTGGCCACGCTGGGCGCCGGCGAGGTGCGCGCGATCGGGCCGCAGACGCTGCTGCCCACGGCGATCGGGCGGATGGGCGTGCGCGTGTTCAACGATCTCGCCGAGGGAATCCGGGGATGCGACGTGGTCATCATGCTGCGCCTGCAAAACGAGCGCATGAACGGCGCGCTGCTTCCCTCCGCGGGCGAATACTTCAAATGCTACGGGCTGACGCCCGAAATCCTTTCACTGGCCAGGCCGGACGCCATCGTGATGCACCCCGGGCCGATGAATCGCGGCGTCGAAATCGATTCCGGCGTGGCCGACGGCCCGCAGGCGGTCATTTTGTCGCAGGTCACTTTCGGCATCGCCGTGCGCATGGCGGTGATGAGCATTTTGGCGGGGAACTGAAGCGATGCGGGCGGAAAACATCCATATCAGGAACGGTCGCCTGGTCGACCCGAAAAACGGCGTCGACCGGCAGGCCGACGTATTCGTCGCGGAAGGAAAAATTCTCGCGGTCGGCGGGGCGCCGGCCGGCTTTGCCGCGACGCGCGTGATCGACGCGACGGACCGCGTCGTCTGTCCCGGACTCGTTGACCTGTCGGCGCGGCTGCCCTCGCCCGATTCGGAACTCTTCGCGGCGGTGGCCGGCGGGATCACCGCGCTGGCGTGTCCGCCGGATACCTCCCCGCCGCTCGATGAACCCGGCCTGGTGGAACAGCTCGTCAGGCACGGCGCGGCGGCCGGTCTCGCCCGCGTATTCCCGATCGGCGCCCTGACCCGGCAACTGGCGGGCGAAAAGCTCTCCGAAATGGCGGGCCTAGCGAGCGCCGGCTGCATCGCCTTTTCGCAGGCGACCCGGCCGATCTTCGATACCCAGGTGCTGCTGCGCGCGATGCAGTACGCCGCCACGTTCGGCTACGCCATCCGTCTCCAGCCCCAGGACCACTATCTGGCGCGCAACGGCGTGGCGCACGACGGCGAGGCCGCGTCCCGGCTGGGACTGTCGGGCATCCCGGTGTGCGCCGAAACGGTGGCCATCTCGACGGCCCTGCGACTGGCCGCCGAGACCGGCGTGCGCCTGCATCTCTCCAAGCTCTCGTCGGCCGCCGGCGTCGCCATGGTGCGGCGGGCCAGGCACGACGGGGTGAAAGTGAGCTGCGACGTGGCCGTCCACCACCTGCATCTTTCCGAGAGCGACATCGGCTATTTCGACACCCTGGCCCGCTTCGATCCGCCGCTGCGCGCCGCGTCGGATCGCGCGAGCCTGCGTGCCGCCGTGACCGAGGGGCTGGCGGTGGTCTGCTCCGACCACACGCCGGTCGGCGAGGACGGCAAGCAGCTTCCGTTCGACGAAGCCCTGCCCGGCGCCGTCGGCCTGGAATTGCTGCTGCCCCTGATTCTCCGCTGGGCGCGGGAAGACGGCGTGCCGCTATCCACCGCGCTGGCCAGGGTGACGTGCGACCCGGCGGCCATCCTGGGAATCGACGCCGGCTCGCTCGAAGCCGGCCGCCGCGCCGACATCTGTGTCTTCGACCCGGACGCGTCCTGGCGCGTCAGCGCCGAAACACTGCACGGCCGGGAGAAAAACACGCCTTTCCTGGGCCACGACATGACCGGCCGGGTATGCGCCACGCTGGTCGACGGGCGCGTAGCGTTCGAAGCATAGAAGAAAAGCGCGGACGATTGACCACGGCGGACACGACGGCCACGGCGAAAAACAAACAGCATTAGCCACGAAGGGCGCGGAGAACACGGAGAGAACGGGAACCATGAGATTTTCTCCGTGTCCCCCGTGAACTTCCGTGGTCAAAAAGGATTCCCGCTTCCCGCCACGGGTGAAATGTTTTTGAATCAACCGCCCACGAATTCCCGTTATTCCCGCGCAGGCGAAAATCCCGGTATTCACGTACTTCCGTCATTTCCTTGACAAGCGGGACCCCAGTCCATTGCCTCCAGCCCGAAGAGCCGCGAATCCAAAATTGGAGCGCGGCCGTCCCGCTCGCATCGTTCGTTTTTCAGCGGGCGGAACGCCCGCGCTCCAATATAAAAACGGAGGTGGCTCGCGGTAAAGCCGCGAGTCGGAAGGAGTCGGACGGTTGAATTTCAGCCGCGGACGTTTGATGAACGGACTCGATTCCGGCGATCGAGTGGATGATGTTTCCCATTCATCCGTATTTGACGGTTCAACCGCCCAACTCCTTTCGTCACGCCTTTGGCGTAACACCTCCCTTAAGAGGGAGGCTTGGCTTGCGGCGCTTCGCGTCGGAGAGTACGTTCCTGGATTCCCGCGTTCGCGGGAATGACGGGTTCTTTCTTTGCTTTTCGTTGTGCCTATCGTGCTCGTCGTGGTTACTGCTTTTCGCTCTTGTTTTTCGTCGTGCCCGCCGCAGTATCGCTTTTCTTTCTGGTTTTTCTCCGTATTCTCCGCGCCCGCCGTGGTTAAATCCGTTTCTTTTCTTTCTCCAGACGATTTCATGTCCCTGAATTTGCCGCACGGCCCGTTGATGATCGACATCGAGGGGACGGAACTCTCCGCCGCCGACAGGCGGCGCCTTGCCCATCCGTCGGTCGGCGGGTTGATCCTGTTCGCCCGCAACTACGTTTCGCCGGAGCAGTTGTCGAGGCTGACCGCCGAAATCCACGCCTTGCGCTCGCCCCCGCTGCTGATCGCCATCGACCACGAAGGCGGGCGGGTTCAGCGCTGCCGCGAAGGGTTTACCCCGCTGCCGGCGATGCGGCGGCTGGGCGACGCATGGGAGCGCGACCCGCAGTGGGCGCTGGACGCGGCGCGGAATATCGGCTACGTGCTGGCGGCCGAATTGCGGCTGTGCGGAGTCGATTTGTCGTTTACCCCCGTCCTCGATCTCGATTGGGGACGCAGCGGCGTGATCGGCGACCGTTCGTTCCACCGCGATCCCCAAGCGGTCGTTCTTTTGGCCGGGCGGTTGATGGACGGCCTGCGCGCGGCCGGCATGAAGGCGTGCGGAAAGCATTTCCCCGGTCACGGCTGGGCCGATGCCGATTCCCACGTGGCCATCCCGGTCGACGACCGCCCCTTGGGCGAAATCGAGCGGGACATGCGGCCGTTTCGGGAACTTCCGCTCGACGCCGTCATGCCGGCGCACGTCGTCTATCCGCGCGTGGATACCCGGCCCGCCGGCTTTTCGCCGGTCTGGATGGGAAAACTGCGCGATGAAATCGGCTTCGCGGGAGCGATCTTCAGCGACGATCTGTCGATGGAAGGCGCCAGCGCGGCGGGCGGTCTCCCCGGCCGGATCGACGCGGCCTGGCGGGCGGGCTGCGACATGCTGCTGGTGTGCAATGCCCCGGACAAGGTAGACGAGGCGCTGGAAGTCTGGCGATCCGATTTCGACCCCCGGCGCTCGGCGCGCATCGCCGGCCTGCTCCCCGCGCCCGGCGTTTCCGGCGTGAAAGAAGATCCCCGCTACCGGGCGGGAATCGAAGCGGCGGCCCTGATTCATTCCATTCCGCGATGAAAACGATATTTCGCCGCTCCTGCCTCGCCACGCATCGCCGCAAACCAAAAGCTTCAATCACGGAGTTTACGGAGGGTATGGAGAAAAACCTGAAAGAAAAGCGATAACCACGGCGAATACGATAAGCACGACGAAGAACAAGAGCGAAAAGCGATGATCACGGCGGACGCGGCGGACACGGCGAAAAGTGAAACCCTAGGGAAACCTTCGTCATTCCCGCGAACGCGGGAATCCAGTGCGTAAACTCCTGCGCGAAGCGCCGCAAGGAGTCTGGCGGTAGAGGAAAGCGTCCGGCGCTTGAATTCCCGGACAAGAATATTTGACAAACGAACTGGATTCCCGCGTTCGCGGGAATGACGGGAGGTTTTCTTCGCTTTTTGCCGTAATCGCCTTGACCACCGCCGCGCCGTGGTCAAGGCTTTTCGCTTTTGTCTTTCGTCGTGTTCGCCGTGGTTAACACATTTCTTTCAGGTTTTCTCCGTGGTCTCCGTGCGCTTCGTGGCCAGGCACGTTTTCGCTGGCATGACGGAAATTCATGGGCATTCGATTCAAAAACCTTCCAGCCATCGGTGCGGAATTGGAATCAGGAGTCCAGCCAGTCGCTGGTGGCGGCGATGGTTTTGAGGGCGCGTTTCCAGCGCGTCTCCAGGGTCGCGTCTACTTCGCTCGCGCCCATTTTGATCCGGCAGCCGCCGCGAGTCAGGGAGGCGTCCTCGATGATCCGCCAGTCGTTGTGCGCCAGATGGTCGCCCAGTTGCTCGCGGATGATCGCGGCGTCGCCGGGATGCGCCAGCAGCGCCGGACGGCCGGAATCGAGTTGCAGCGTGGCCAGGGCTTCGCGCACGACCGGCAGGATCAGTTCCGGCTTGACCTCCAGGCTCTGGCGCAATACCTGGTGGGCGATCTCCAGGGCCACGGAGAGCAATTGTTCGGCGACGCCCTGTTCGATTTCTCCGACGGCTTGCCTGATTCCGTCCAGGATTTCCGCGATCCGGGCGGCGGTTTGCCGCGCCTCGGCCAGTCCTTCCTCGCGGCCCGCCGCGTAACCCTGTTCCCGCGCCTCGTCGTGCATACGCTCGATCTCGGCGGCGGTGGGCAGGATGATCGGCGCGCTCTCGTCGTCCGCCTCCGCCGGCGGCGCCTCGGCGTCGAGTTCGGGATCGGATGCGGGCGCTTCCGCCGGTTCCGGCGATTCCGGCGCTTCCCGCGATTCCGCCGCTTCCACCAGTTTCGGCGGTTCCAGCGATTCCGCCGGCTCCGCTTCGTCCTCGTCGAACGCGGCCAGCTCCCAACGCTGGTAAGCCGTGAGTTTTTCCTTGGGGATGAAGCCGCTCATGGCCGCGCCATCGTCAGATCATCTCGTCGCCGCCGCCGCCCAGCGCGATCTGCCCTTCGTCGGCCAGGCGGCGGACGATCTTGAGGATTTCCTTCTGTTCGTTCTCGACCTCGGAGACGCGCACCGGGCCGCGCGATTCCAGGTCCTCGCGCAGCATTTCCGCCGCGCGCTGCGACATGTTCTTGAAAATTTTCTCGCGCAAGGGTTCCGAGGCGCCCTTCATCGCCAGGATCAGCGAATCGGACTGGATTTCGCGCAGCAGCAACTGGATGGCCCGGTCGTCGATGTCGAGCAGGTTTTCGAACACGAACATTTCGTCGAGGATGCGCTGCGCCAGGTCCGGATCGTATTCGCGGATCGAATCGAGCACCGTCGTTTCGTTGGCGGAACCCATGTAATTGAGGATTTCGGCGACCGTGCGCACGCCGCCCATGGCCGATTTCTTGATGTTGGCCGAGCCGGAAAGCAGGCCCAGCATGACGTCGTTCAATTCCCGCAGGGCTTCCGGCTGGATGCCTTCCAGCGTGGCGATGCGCAGCACGACGTCGTTGCGCAGGCGATCGGTGAAATTGTTGAGGATGTCGCTGACGTGATCCCTTTCGAGGTGGACGAGAATCGTGGCGATGATCTGCGGATGTTCGTTGCGGATCAGGTCGGCCACCGTCGGCGCGTCCAGCCACTTCAGCCCCTCGATGCCGTTGGTGTCGCCCCCCTGCAGGATGCGCGAAATGAGATTGGAAGCCTTGTCGTCGCCCAGCGCCTTGGTCAGCACCGAGCGGACGTAGGCGTCCGTGTCGACGCTCACCCCGGCGGATTCGGCGGCGATCGCGTGGAATTCGTCCAGCACCGTTTCCATCTTGGCGCGCGGCACCGTTTTCAGCGCCGCCATCGCGTGGCCGAGCTTCTGCACATCCCTCGGACCGAGGTGCTTGAGCACCTCGGAGGCGTGTTCCTCGCCCAGCGCGACGAGCAGGATGGCGCTTTTTTCGATGTCTTCATCCGCCGGCATTGTGATCCATCCAGTCTTTTATGATGTTGGCGACCGCCTTCGGGCTTTGCCGCGCGATCTCCCGCGCCTGCGCGAGTTTCTGTTCCAGCGGGTCGACCTGGGGCGCGGCGGCCTCCTCGCCGCCCTCGCCTTCTTCTCCCTCCTCGCCGTCGACGGTGTCGACGTTGTCGCCCACGCGCGGCGGCTCCGGCGGCGGGGGCGGCCGGACCACATCGCGCACGAGCGGAAAAATGATCTTGAACAGCAGGTAGGCGACGATCAGGGCGACGAGCGCGTACTTGAAGACGTCCCTGGAAAGCGACAGGACTTCCGGATCCTTCCACACCGGAAGTTCCGCCTCGGCCTTCTCGGCCGTGGTAAACGGCGCGTTGGCGACCGACACGGAATCGCCGCGTTCCTGGCTGAAGCCGATGGCTTCCTTGACGAGGCTGTTGATCTGCTGCAACTCAGGATCGGCGAGTGGTCTGGCGACGCCCTTGGCGTCCTTGCGGTGGTTGACCACCACCGCCGCCGTCAGGCGCCGGATGACGCCGGTCGACTGCTTGGTGTAGCGGATGGTGCGGTCGACTTCGTAGTTGATCGTCGAATCCTTGCGCGTATTGACCGGCTGCCCGACGTTGGCGATCGCCGCCTGCACCCCGGCGGCGTCGATGCGTCCCGGCACCGGCGGCGCGCCGGCGGCGGCTGGCGCGCCGGCGCCGGGAACGGGCGGCCGCGTGAGCGGCGCCGTCGCCGGCACCGGCGGCTGGTTGGAGAGCGCCCCCGGCACGCCCTGCGCCGACAACGGCATGGTGCTCGCCGATTCGCTGGTCTGCTGGCTGCGGATGCTGGCGTCCGGCGGCACGGCGTTCGGGCGGTGCGTCTCGGCGGTCTGTTCGCTTTGCGAAAAATCGATGTCGGCGGCGACCTGGACGCGGAAATTTCCCGGCCCGAAGATGGGCGACAGGATGTCCTCGACCCGCTTGATGGCGATGGCCTCGATTTCCCCGACGTACTTGAGCTGCGCCGGATCGAGTCCGGCCTCCTGCAAACGGTTCCTCAACCGCGAAATCATGGCCCCGGTCTGGTCGAGCAGCGTGACGTTCTCCGGCGTGAGGTTCGGCACGCTGGCGGCGACGAGATATTGCACGCCCGCGATCTGCGGCGGGTCGAGCGCGCGGCCGGGGTACAGGTTGAGCAGCACCGAGGCCGACGGCTTTTGCTCCTCGCGCACGAAAACGGTGGGCTTGGGAATGGCGAGGTGCACGCGCGCCGCCTGCACGGCCCCGATCGACTGGATGGTGCGGGAAAGCTCGCCTTCCAGTCCGCGCTGGTAATTGACCTGCTCGGCGAACTGGCTGGTGCCGAATTTCTGGTTTTCCAGGAGTTCGAAACCGACGTTGCCGCCCTTGGGCAGGCCCTGCGCGGCAAGACGCAGGCGCACGTCGTAGACCCGCCCGGCGGGAATCAGGATGGCGCTGCCGCCGTCGCTGAACCTGTACGGAATGTTCATCTGTTCGAGCGCCGCGATGATCGCGCCGCCGTCGCGCTCCGAGAGGTTCGAGAACAGCACCCGGTCGTCGGGCTGCTTGAACCAGGTGCTGGCGGCGACGAGGACGGCGACCAGCGCGGCGACCGCCACCGCCAGCAGGATCTTTTGCTGATTGGTCAAGCGCCCGAACGCTTCGCGCACGCGATCCAGCGGATTGCCAGGAGCCGTCGTGGTGGGGGTTTCGATGTCGGTTGCCGCCATGCGTGCAATAATGGGCTAACTCTGGTGGGCCAACTCTGGGATTGGTCGAACATTCTATATTGTAATCGGTTATTGCATGGGATTTTCCATCGAAATGGACGATGCGGCGCGAATACCCGCCCCCGAAGCGAAGGCGCGGGAACTGCGGCAGGCTTTCGACGTTTTCAACCAGGTTTCGCTGGAGCTGACGCAAGCCTACGAAACCCTCCAGCGCCGCGTGGAATCCCTGACCGCGGAGCTGGCGGTGGCCAACGGCGAACTGCGGCGGCAGTACCGGGAAAAGGAAGCCTTGTCCGAACGCCTGTCGCTGCTCCTGAACGCCCTGCCGGCCGGGGTGGTGGTGCTCGACAGCGCGGCGACGGTCGGCGAGGCCAATCCGGCGGCGCAGCGCATGTTCGGCGAGGCGCTCACCGGCGGCGACTGGACGGCCATCGCCGGCAGCCGCCTGGAACCCACCGACGCCCCCGACGAATGGCGGCTCGGCGCGCGCCGCGTGGCGATCGCCGAAAGTCCGCTCGACTCGGCCGGGGGGCGGCTCCTGCTCATCCACGACATCACCGCGGCGCACGAGCTGAAAACCAACCTGGAACGCAACCAGCGGCTGGCGGCGATGGGCGAGATGGCCGCGTCGCTGGCGCATCAGTTGCGCACGCCGCTCGCCACGGCGCTCCTCTACAGCGCCAATCTCGCGCAGCCGGAGCTGGCGGACGCGGCCCGCGTGCGCTTCGCCGGCAAGGCCGCCGAGCAATTGAAGCGCCTGGAGCGGCTGATCCAGGACGTTTTGCTGTTCACGCGCGGGGAAAGTCTCGGCCGCGCCCCGTTCGCGCTCTCCGCGCTGATCTCGGAGGCGGTCCAGACCGTCGAACCGCTGTGCCGGCAGAAAGGCATCGCGCTGCGCGTCGCGGCGCGCGTCGGCGAAGCCAGGATCACCGGCAGCCGCAAGGCGCTCGGCGGCGCGCTGCTGAATCTGCTGGAGAACGCCTTGCAGGCGTGCGAGGCGAGCGGGGAGAACGGAAAAGGCAGCGGAAAAAGCGGCGGAGAAAGTGGTGGAGAAATCGCGCTGGAGGCCAGTATCGCGGCGGGGCAGGCGCGCATCGGCGTGCGCGATACCGGAACCGGCATGACGCCGGAAACGCAGGCGCGCGTTTTCGAACCCTTCTTCACCACGCGCGGGCAAGGCACCGGCCTGGGCCTGGCGATCGCGCTGGGCGTGGCGCGGGCGCACGGCGGTTCGATCGAAGTCAGCTCGAAACCGGGCGCGGGATCGGAGTTCGTCATGACGCTGCCGGTCGGCGGCGCGGCCGACTGATGACCGGTTGATGGCCGATTGACGGCCGGTTGACAACCGACTGACGGCCGGCCCGCCAGACGCGCCCGAAACATTTTTACGGCGCGGCGATGTGGCTGCGTTGAATTCCCGCCCGGCGCGGGCCGGTTCGCGTTTCCTCCGGGCGTTTCGCCGCGCGGCGAGATCGTGGCGGATACTCCAAAATCGCGCGGCAAGACGGAAAAATGCTAAAGTTTACCCTTTACCGCGCCGATAGAACTACAAGCACTGAAATATTATCGAGGCACCACCATGAAAATCGGGCAACCCACGAAACTGACCAACTCGCAACTCGTCAAGGAAACGCGCGGCGCGTCCGCGAAAAAGACGGAAAGCGCCTCCGACGAAGTCGAACTGAGCAGTCTCGCGTCCCAATTGGCCGCCTCCGAGAGCGAAGCGCCGTTCGACGCCGACCAGGTGTCCGAAATCAAGCTGGCGATCGCCGAGGGAAAATTCTCGATCAACGCGGGCGTCATCGCCGACCGCCTGATCGTCTCGGCCAGGGAACTCATCAACTCGCGGCATCAAGCCTGACCGGGCATCATGGCCGAGGATCTTTCCGGCATCCCGGAAATCGTCGCCCGCGAAGCGGAACTCGTGGAGCGGTTCGTCCGCCTCCTGGAGCGGGAAAAAACGCTGCTGGCGGAGGGCCGCGCCGATCTGCTCGCCCCGGCCGTCGAGGAAAAGGAAGCGCTCGCGGCAAAACTCAACGAACTGACCCGGCAGCGCGGCCGCGCCCTGGCCGGACAGGGATTTTCCCCCGACCGCGCGGGCATGGCGTCCTGGTCGGCCCGGCATCCCGAACAAAAGGAAGCGATCGCCGCCTGGAACGACACCCTGTCCAGCGCCGCGCAAGCAAAGGAACTCAACCGCCAGAACGGGCAATTGATCCAGCTGCACATGCAATTCACCGGCCAGGCGCTCGAAATCCTGCAACGCCGGGAAGAACGCCTGGATCTCTACGGCCCCGACGGGCGCTCGTCGGCGCCGGGAAACCCGCGGATCGACGACACCGTCTGAACGGCGCTTTCGCGGCGTATGCCGCTTGGGGAGAAGCCGGGACAGCGATCGTTCTCGCCGGGCACGAAGACTTGATCGAACCGGATTTGCGTGCTTGTCGTTTCCTTCAGGATGGCCGTTCCGTCGGCAAAAATGACGTTACCGGAAGCCCGCATGGGTTGGGGTAAGCGAAGCGAACCCCAACGTTTGGGCATCATTGCCTGCCTGATTGCGTTTTGGTTTTCCTCGTTCATTCGCCGCCTGTCCGCGCCAAAGGAAATTGCAAAAATGGGGGGATATGTTGGGATGTTGGGATTCGCTTCGCCCGCCCCAACCTATGTGTGCCGCCATTGCTTCCGCCAGTCCGCCCCATCACACCCGTCATTCCCGCGCAAGCGGGAATCCAGTTCGTGGCCTCCGGCCCGAAGGGCCGCCAATTCAAAGGATGCGGCGCTGCGCGCCGGAGTGTACGCGCTGGATTCCCGCGTTCGCGGGAATGACGGGTTTTCCGTTTGTCCGTGTCTGGAAATTCGACCGCCGGACTCCTTCCGTCACGCCTTCGGCGTAATACCTCCCTCAAGAGGGAGGCTGGGTTTGCGGCGCTTCGCGCCGGTCCATCCACCTTTCCGAGCGGGCGAAGTGTTATCCTTGGACAATTTTTCAGCGTTTGGGCGGTTTTTACATCATGGTTCGATCACACACCGAGGAACGGGGCGCGGAAGATTCCGAGGCGTCGCCGGTTTCGCCGGATACTCCGTTCGAGATGGCGCTCGCGGAACTGGAACGGATCGTCCAGGACATGGAGGGCGGGAGCCTTCCCCTGGAGGAGTCGATTTCCGCGTACCGGCGCGGCAGCGAGCTGCTCAGGCATTGCCAGGGGCAGCTCGCCCAGGCGGAACGGCGAATACGGATATTCGAAAACGGCGAATCGCGTGACGCCGGACTGGACGCGGGAGCGGGCCAATGACCGCGCCCGGTGATTCCGGCCCCGGCCGCCCGTCTTTCCAGGAATGGATGGCCGATGTCCAGGAGCGCGTCGAAAAGGCGCTCGCGCGCTATCTGCCGCCGGCGGAGGCCATTCCGGCGCGCCTGCATCGGGCGATGCGCTACGCCTGCCTCAACGGCGGCAAGCGGGTTCGCCCGCTGCTGGCCTTCGCCGCCGGCGAGGTCTGCGCGGCCCCCGTGGAAAAGCTGGAGATCGTCTCCTGCGCCCTCGAAATGATCCACGCCTATTCGCTGGCGCACGACGATCTGCCGTGCATGGACAACGACGTGCTGCGCCGCGGCCGTCCCACCTGCCACGTCGAATTCGGCGAGGCCATCGCGCTGCTCGCCGGGGATGCCTTGCAGACGCAGGCTTTCGACCTGCTCGCCCAGGAAACGCTCGGCGCGCCGGACGTCCAGCTCGAAATGTTGCGCTGCCTCGCCCACGCCAGCGGCTCGCGGGGCATGGCCGGCGGCCAGGCGATCGACCTCGACGCCGTCGGCCGCGCGCTGGAACCGCCGGAGCTGGAACTGATGCACGCGCTGAAGACGGGCGCGCTGATCCGCGCCGCGGTGACGCTGGGCGCGCTCTGCGGCGAGCGCCCGCCGGACGGGGCCGCCCAGGCGCTGGAGCGTTTCGCCAGGCGCGCCGGCCTGCTCTTCCAGGTCGTCGACGACATTCTCGATTGCACCGCGAGCACGGCGACGCTCGGCAAGACCGCCGGCAAGGATTCGGCCGCGGACAAGCCGACCTACGCCGGTTTGCTGGGACTGGAACGGGCGCGGGAGTTCGCCGGGCAGCTCCATGAACAGGCGGTCGAGGCGCTGGAAGTTTTCGGCGAGCGGGCGCGGCGGCTCACCGAACTGGCCGATTTCATCGCCCACCGGCGGTTTTGAAGGCCCGATCCGCATTCGCGCGCCATGAACGCCTATCCCCTGCTCGACACCATCGACCATCCCGCGCAACTGCGCGCGCTCGACCGCAAGCAGTTGCCGCAGCTGGCGGAAGAACTGCGGGCCTTTCTCGTGGAATCGGTTTCGCGCACGGGCGGCCACCTCTCGTCGAATCTCGGCACGGTGGAACTGACCGTCGCCCTGCACTACGTGTTCGATACGCCGGACGACCGGCTCGTCTGGGACGTCGGGCACCAGACCTACGCGCACAAGGTCCTCACCGGCCGCCGGGCGGGCATGGCCCGGCTGCGCGGCCACGGCGGCGTTTCGGGGTTTCCCAAGCGCAGCGAAAGCCCTTACGACACGTTCGGCGTCGGCCATTCCTCGACGTCGATCTCGGCGGCGCTCGGCATGGCGCTGGCCGCCCGGTTCAACGGCGACGCGCGGCGCACCGTGGCCATCATCGGCGACGGCGCCATGTCGGCCGGTCAGGCGTTCGAGGCGCTCAACAACGCTGGCGTGGCCGACGTCGACATGCTCGTCATCCTCAACGACAACGAGATGTCGATTTCCAAGCCCGTCGGCGGGCTGAACAAATACCTGGCGCGCATCCTCTCCGGAGCCACGTTCAACGCCGCCCGCCGCGCCGGCGAAAAAGTCCTCCGTGTCTCGCCTTCCCTGCTCCAGTTCGCCAATCGCGTGGAGGAGCACGTCAAGGGCATGTTGACGCCGGGAACCCTGTTCGAGGAACTCGGTTTCAACTACATCGGGCCGATCGACGGGCACGACTTCGATTCACTGATTCCGACGCTGCAAAACCTGCAAAAGCTCAAGGGGCCGCAGTTCCTGCACGTCGTCACCCGCAAGGGGCAGGGGTACAAGCTGGCCGAGGCCGATCCGGTGCTCTACCACGGCGTCTCCCGGTTCGAGCCGGAAATCGGCGTCGAAGGCCGCCCGTCCGGCGGCGCGCCGACCTATACGCAAGTCTTTGGCCAATGGCTCTGCGACATGGCCGCCGCCGAGCCGAAACTGGTCGCCATCACGCCGGCCATGGGCGAGGGATCGGGCATGATGGAATTCGCCGAACGCTTCCCCGGCCGCTACTTCGACGTCGGCATCGCCGAACAGCACGCCGTGACCTTCGCCGCCGGTCTCGCCTGCGAAGGGATGCGCCCGGTGGTCGCCATCTATTCGACCTTCCTCCAGCGCGGGTACGACCAGCTGCTGCACGACGTCGCGCTGCAAAACCTGCCCGTCGTCCTCGCCCTCGACCGGGGCGGCCTGGTCGGCGCCGACGGCCCGACGCATCATGGCGCTTTCGACCTCTCCTACCTGACGAGCATCCCCAACATGGTCGTCATGGCTCCCGGCGACGAGGAAGAGTGCCGGCGGATGCTGAGCACGGCTTTTCGCGCCAACGGCCCGTGCGCCGTCCGCTATCCGCGCGGCGCCGGCCCCGGCGTCAGGACGACGGACACGCTGGATACCCTGCCCATCGGCCGGGGCGAGCTGCGGCGGCGCGGCGGGAACGTCGCCCTGCTCGCCTTCGGCAGCATGTTGACACCGGCGCTGGAAGCGGCCGCGGAGATCGACGCCACCGTGGCCAACATGCGTTTCGTCAAGCCGCTCGACCGCGAACTCGTCGCCGCGCTGGCGCGGGAACATTCCCTGCTCATCAGCATCGAAGAAAACGCGCTGATCGGCGGCGCCGGCGCGGAAGTCGCCCGTGTCCTCGACGAAATGGGCAGCCCGGCGCGATTCGTCAGGCTGGGGCTGCCGGACCGCTTCATCGACCACGGCGACCAGGCGAGGCTGCTCGCGGAAGCCGGACTCGACAAAGCCGGCATTCTCCGCGCGGCGCAAATTCACCAGGATCTCCAGGACAAGGAATGAGCAACAAGCAAACCCCCGCCGTCATGGCGGACGTGCAGGGCCTCGCCGACACGCGGCGCATCGCCATCAACCGGGTCGGCATCAAGGCCATCCGCCATCCGGTCAAGGTGCTCGACCGATCGGGCGGCATCCAGCACACCATCGCCGTGTTCAGCATGTACGTCGGCCTGCCGCACAATTTCAAGGGCACGCACATGTCGCGCTTCGTCGAAATCCTCAACGGCCACGAGCATGAAATCTCGTCGAAAACCTTCCCCGCCATGCTGCGTGAAATGGTCCGCAAGCTGGAAGCGGAAACCGGGCACATCGAGATGAGCTTCCCCTATTTCATCGCCAAGTCGGCCCCGGTCTCCGGCGTGAAAAGCCTGATCGACTACGACGTCGCGCTGATCGGCGAGATTTGCCACGGCGAAATCGCCTCGACGGTCAAGGTCGTCGTCCCGGTCACCAGCCTGTGCCCGTGCTCGAAGAAAATCTCGGAGCGCGGCGCGCACAACCAGCGCTCGCACGTGACGGTCACGGCCCGTATCCTCGAACACGTGTGGATCGAGGAAATCGTCGAACTGGTGGAAGCGCAAGCCTCGTGCGAACTCTACGGCCTGCTCAAGCGGCCCGACGAAAAATACGTCACCGAACGCGCCTACGACAACCCGAAATTCGTCGAAGACATGGTGCGCGACGTCGCCGCCAAACTCAACGCCGAAAGCCGCATCGGCCCCTACATCGTCGAATCCGAAAACTTCGAATCGATCCACAACCACTCGGCCTACGCCCTCATCGAAAACGACAAGGGCCATTCCTGAGAAAGCCTTTCGCCGCGGCGAAAAGCGAAAAGCATCAACCACGACGAGCACGACGACACGACGGGCACGGCGAAAAACAGGAAACCAGGGAAAATCCTCGTCATACCGGCGCAAGCCGGTATCCGGAACGGCGGTTGAAAAATCGACGCCCATGGATTCCAGGTTTTTGCCGTCATGGTGGAATTCTTCCAGGTTTCGCCTTTCTTCGCGCTCGCCACGCTCTTCGTGGTCAAGGCATTCGTTTTTCGCTCTTGCTTTTCTCAGTGCCCTTCGTGGTTAAATTCCACCTTTCTTCATCGTAAAACTGACTCCGGTTTGAAACCCCGCCCTTTAGGGCGGTGCGAAGGCTGGAACCCCGGCCTGGAAGGCCGGGGTTTCGACCGTAGCTACTTGGGAGGGGTGCAAACCC
>JAIRPF010000080.1 GCA_031257115.1 Accumulibacter sp. | reverse complement strand
CTCGCCGAAATCGGCGGCGTGGGCGGGGAGTGTGGCGGAAACGAAATTTCGCATGACTTTGCGCTCTGTCGAGGAGGTGTTTTTAACCGTTCGCGGAGAAATTGTCAATCGTTCGGGTTGTAAGGGGGTAAGTCACAGCGGGACAAGTCACAAGGAATCGAGTCACAGGGAATCGAGTCACAGGGAATGGGTAAGCGCGGCAGAGAGGACAGAGGGCGGAAAAAGGCGGGAAGGCGATAAATACGGAGCGCGCGGAGAATGTGGGGAGGGGGAAATTCTGGCCCATTTCCAAATTGCCCGCGCTTTCGTCGACTTCGCCTTGCCGCGCCAGGGCACTGCCTTCGGCCCGGCTTCGTGGCACAATCGGTTTGGAAATGGAATGAGGTCCACGAAGACATGTCCGCTGGTTCGAACGCGCCACCGCTCCCCGATTTCGCCGAAGCCGTCAGGCTGCTGCGGGCCGGGGAATTGGTCGCCTTTCCGACCGAGACGGTTTACGGCCTGGGCGCCGATGCGTCCAATCCCGAGGCGGTCGCCAGGATATTCGCCGCCAAGGGGCGGCCGTCCAGCCATCCGCTGATCGTCCACCTGCCGGACGCCGGGCATCTGGACCGCTGGGCGCGCGACATCCCGCGTCCGGCCTGGGAACTCGCCGAGGCTTTCTGGCCGGGGCCGCTGACCCTGATTCTCCCGCGCGCGCCAGACGTGCCCCACGCCGTCACCGGCGGACAGGAGACCGTCGGCGTCCGCGTGCCCGCCCATCCGATCACGCTCGGCCTGCTGCGCGCTTTCGCGCGGGCGGGCGGCGGGCGGCGCGGCCTGTGCGGCATCGCCGGCCCGTCGGCCAATCGCTTCGGCCGCATCAGTCCCACCGACGCCGCGCACGTGCGCGAGGAACTGGGCGCCGCCGTCGCTCTGGTGCTCGACGGAGGCGCTTGCGAGGTCGGCATCGAGTCGACGATCCTGGACCTCTCGCGCCGTGACGGGCCGCCCCGCCTGCTGCGCCCCGGACACATCACGCCCGGACAGATCGGCAAAGTCATCGGCGAGTTTCCGGAACTGCCGGCCGGCATGCGGGCGGCGGCCGTCCCGCGCGTGTCCGGCTCGCTCGACGGCCACTACGCGCCGCGCACCGCGATGCGCCTGACGGCCTCCGACGCCCTGCTCCGGGCGGTCGAGGACGCTTCGTCCCAGGGCAAGCGTTGCGGCCTTCTGTTGCGCGGCCCTCTCGAACCGCCGGCCGTACACGCGCTGCGCCGCCTGCCGGACGCGCCGGACGGCTACGCGCGCGGACTCTACGCGGCCCTGCGCGAACTCGACCAGGCCGGCGGCGATCTCATTTTCGTCGAGGCCGTCCCGCCCGGCCCGGATTGGGCCGCCGTCGCCGACCGCCTGCGCCGGGCCGCGCGCGGTTCGGGGAAAGCCTGAAAATCGCCGCCTTTGGAAATCTTTGGAAATCGCCGTTCGCGGGTTTCGATTTATCGCGGATCAGGGTGTATTTTGCGATTCGATGACCGTTTTTAATGGCGTTGTCCCTGATATCCGTGTTGTAGCCCTCCCTGACCCACGGCACTGCTGGGACCTTCTATCCCGAACCGCCGTGTGGCTGGTTCGGGATTTTTTTCGCCCGATTTCCGGGAAGGCGCGTGACGTAAACGCCGCCCAGCACCAGCGCCGCGCCGGCGGTCTGCAACGCGCCGAAATTTTCCCCCAGCAGAAAATAGGCCGTGACGACGGCGAACAGGGGCGTCAGATTGTTGAACACCGACGCGCGCTGGGTGCCGATCACGCCCGAACCCCATATCCACAGGAAATTGCTCAGGCACAACCCGAACAGCCCCGAAAACGCGACGCTCCACCAGGCGGGAGCCGGCAATTCCGTCCACCGCACGGCGCGCAGATCCGGCGCCGACACGGCCGCCAGCAAAACGGTCGTGATGACCATCAGGTACGCCGTCACCTGGTAGGTCGAATAGCGGTCGAGCAGTTCCCTGGAAAATACCGTGTAATAAGCGTAGCCGGCCTGCGCTCCGAGCACCATCAGCGCGCCGACGAGATGCGTGCCCGCCAGGCTCAACTCCCGGCCCGCGCCCAGCACGATCAGGACGACGCCGACGATCGAGCAGGCGATGCCCGCCAGCACGGCGCGATTGATCGCGTCGAACCCGTAGAACCGGTTGAGCAGCAGCACGTACACCGGCAGCAGGCACCCCATGAACGCGACGTTGCCCGATGTCGTCCGGTCGATGCCCTCGGTATACAACACCTGGAAAACGAAAAAACCGAAAACGCTGGCGCGCAGGAACATCCAGGCGTCCGCGCGTGTCGGCCGGCGATGGCGGCCCGACAGCCAAAGCATGAGCACGGCGAAGGCGCTGCCGACGGCCATGCGCGCCACGTTGTAGGGCAGCGGCGGGACATATTGCAGCCCCAGCTTGATGATCGGCGGATTCATCCCCCACATCAAGGTCACGAGCAAGAGCATGACCTCGGCGAGAAACGTCTTTCCCTGAATGTTCGAAGCGGTCATGGGCGGAATCCCGGCGTCCGTATCCTATTTTCCGTTCTTCGCCTTGCCGGCTCCGCCGGTCGGATTGTCCCGCCGCTGGCAGCGCGGATCGAGATAAACGATATCCAGCCGAACCCATCCCGGTCCCGGCGAAGTCTGCGCGCAGACCGTGCCCCCGGTGACGCTCTGCCACTTGTACCAAGGCGCCGGCCTGGCGCCGGCCAGCGGCGCGAGGGCAAGGGACAAGGCGGCGGCAAACAACCCAAAACGTTTCACGGAACCCTCGCGTCGGTACGAAACGCCCATTGTAGGTCAATTATTGTAGGTCAATTACGCGAAGCCGGATCGCCCGGCGGCGTGAGTCGTGAAAGCGCCTGGAGGCTTTGCGCCGCCTCTTCCCAGGAAAAGACCTCGATGTTCACCACGCCGGGGAAGGCTCGCAGGGACGGGAGAAGTTCCTGTAGCCAGGGCGCGTCCGCGCGCAGGGGGCTGTGATCTGGCAGATGGCCGTCGACGGCGGCTTTTTCACGGTCCAGGCCGTGCAGGTGGATCTCCCGAATCCGGTCGCCATGGCGAGCCATGAATTCCGCCGGGTTTTGTCCCTGTTCGAGCAGATGCCCCGTGTCCATGCAGACGCCGATGCTCTCGTCCAGTCGCGGGAGCATGTCTTCCAACAGCCCCGCTGCGGTGTTTTCCAGCAAAAAGCGGGGATGCGGCGCGGCGGCGTATTTCGCGGCCCAGGCGTCGAGCAGCCGCGCCTGGGCGTCCCGCTCGCCCTCGGCCGCCGGATGCGCGATGAAATGCCGCGCCAGCGGCGCGAGCCTTTCGACGAGCGCCTCGTGTTCCGGCCGGAGGTCTCCCGGCAGATGGGCGGTGAAGGTGAAGCGTTCCCGGAATCCGAGAATTCCGTCGAACTCCTCTTCGAAGAGTCTTGCGATTCCGTCGTCGTAGATGAAAAAAAGGAGTTCGACCCCGGCGACCGGCTTGTCCGCGAGGAAACGGAGGTTTTCGAGGTAGCCGCCCGGAATGACCCAGGAAGGAACGCTGTAGCGTGTCCGCGGATCCGTTCGCATCATTGCGCGCTTTGCAGAATCTCCTGAATTCATCGTGGAACTCCGTCCAATTCCGTCCAACTCCGTCCTTTTCCCCCGTCTTGCCGACGCCCCGTTTGAAACTATAATGAACGATCGGCGGCAGCGTATGCCGACGGTTCGTATTGCCCTTTCAACGAATGGAGAGATGGATGAAAAACGAAAATAGTATCGAACTTCTCAACAAGGCGGTAGCCGGTGAACTCGCGGCGGTGCACCAGTATATGTATTTTCACTTCCACTGCGACGATCAGGGCTACGACCTGCTGGCCAACCTGTTCAAGCGCACGGCGATCGACGAAATGGTGCACATCGAGAAACTGTCGGAAAGAATCCTGTTCCTGAAGGGCGACGTGGAAATGATTCCGTCCGGGGGCGTGAAGAAAGTCAACAGCGTCAAGGCCATGCTCGAAACGGCGGCGAAGATGGAGAAGGAGACCGTCGGCGACTACAACCGCTGGGCGAACGAGTGCTCGAAGAACGAGGATTCGGTGTCGAAAAAGCTGTTCGAGGGACTGGTGGCCGAGGAAGAAGTGCATTTCGACCGCTTCGACATGGAAATGGACAATCTCGCCAAGTTCGGCGACAACTATCTCGCGCTGCAATCCATCGAACGCAGCAAATCGGCCTACAACACGCCGGCGGGCGGCGCCCCGGCGACCTGATCCGGAACATTCCGGAAGCGGCGCGAACGTCTCCGCTTCCGGAAGCCGGGTTCCGCGCTATATCATTTCAGGTCGAAACGGTCGAGGTTCATCACCTTGGTCCAGGCGGCGATGAAGTCCATGACGAATTTCTCCTTCGCGTCGCCGCTGGCATAGACCTCGGCCACGGCGCGCAGCTCGGAATTCGCGCCGAACACCAGGTCGACGCGGGTGCCGCTCCACTTCAACGCGCCGGTCTTGCGATCCCTGCCCTCGAACACGTCGCCGGCCGGTTTCCAGACCGTGTCCATGTCCAGCAGGTTGACGAAGAAATCATTGGTCAACGCGCCGGGCGTGGCGGTAAATACGCCATGCCTGCTGTCGCCGGTATTGACGCCGATGACGCGCAGGCCGCCGATCAGCACGGTCAGTTCCGGCGCGGTCAGGGTCAGGAGTTGCGCCCTGTCGATCAGCATCGCTTCCTCCGGAACGGCGTACTTGCCCTTGCTGAAGTTGCGGAAACCGTCGACCAGCGGTTCCAGCGCGGCGAAGGAATGGATGTCGGTCTGCTCCTGCGCGGCATCCACGCGGCCCGGCGCGAACGGCGCTTCGACGGAAAAGCCCGCCGCCTTCGCCGCCTGTTCGATGCCCACGCTGCCGGCGAGCACGATGATGTCGGCCAGCGAGAGCCGGCCCGACGCCTTCTGGATTTCCTCCAGTTTGGCCAATGTCTTCGCCAGCCTGGCCGGTTCGTTGACCGCCCAGTCCTTTTGCGGGGCGAGGCGGATGCGCGCGCCGTTGGCGCCGCCGCGCTTGTCGCTGCCGCGGAAGGTCGAGGCCGAGGCCCACGCGACGCCGACCAGATCGGACACCGCCAATCCCGACGCGGCGATCCTGGCCCTGGCGTCGGCGATGTCGGCCGCGTTCGGGCTGTGCGTCGCGCCGGGCAGCGGATCCTGCCAGATCAGATCGTCCTTCGGCGCTTCCGGCCCCATGTAGCGCGATTTCGGGCCGAGGTCGCGGTGGGTCAGCTTGAACCAGGCGCGGGCGAAAGCCTCGGCGAAAGCCTGCGGATCGTGGAGGAACTTGCGCGAAATTTTTTCGTAGACCGGATCGAAGCGCAGCGACAGGTCGGTGGTGAGCATGGTCGGCTTGCGTTTTTTCGACGGGTCGAACGGGTCGGGGATGATGGCCTCGGCGTCCTTGGCGACCCACTGGTGCGCGCCGGCCGGGGACTTCGTCAGTTCCCATTCATACTTGAACAGGTTCTCGAAGAAATAATTGCTCCACTGGGTCGGCGTCTGCGTCCATACCACTTCCAGACCCGAAGTGATGGCGTCGCCGCCCTTGCCGGATTTGTATTGGCTGGCCCAACCCAGGCCCTGCTGTTCGAGCGGAGCTGCCTCCGGTTCGGGGCCGACCTTGTCGGCCGGGCCGGCGCCATGCGTCTTGCCCAGCGTGTGGCCGCCGGCGATTAGAGCGACCGTCTCCTCGTCGTCCATCGACATGCGCCGGAAAGTATCGCGGATGTCCCTGGCGGCGGCGACCGGGTCCGGATTGCCGTCCGGCCCCTCCGGATTGACGTAGATCAGGCCCATCTGCACGGCGGCCAGCGGATTTTCCAGATCGCGCTCGCCGGAATAACGGCTGCCCGGCGCGTCGCTCAGGGCCAGCCAGGCCTTTTCGTTGCCCCAATAGACGTCCTCGTCCGGCTCCCACGTATCCTCGCGTCCGGCGGCGAAACCGAAAGTGCGGAAACCCATCGTTTCCAGCGCGACGTTGCCGGTCAGGACGATCAGGTCGGCCCAGGAAATTTTCTGCCCATATTTCTGCTTGATCGGCCACAGCAGGCGGCGCGCCTTGTCGAGATTGACGTTGTCCGGCCACGAATTGAGCGGAGCGAAACGCTGCTGCCCGCGCCCGGCGCCGCCCCGGCCGTCGCCCGCGCGGTAAGTTCCCGCGCTGTGCCAGGCCATGCGGATGAACAGACCGCCGTAATGGCCCCAATCGGCGGGCCACCAGTCCCGCGAATCGGTCATCAGCGCCCGCAGATCCTTCTTCAGCGCGGCATAATCGAGTTTCCTGAACTGCTCGGCGTAATCGAAATCCTGGCCCAGCGGATTCGATTTCGCCGAATGCTGGCGCAAAATCCGGAGATTCAACTGATTCGGCCACCAGTCCTGATTGGACTGGACGCCGGACATGGCGCGGGCGCCGTGAAACGGGCATTTGCTTTCGTTACTCATGGGTGTTTCCTCCTTTATGGATGAATTGGCCGTCGCATCCTACCCAGTCTAATGTTCTCACCCGGAATTGCCAGTGAATTAAAATAATGACGGCGATGCGCCGCCGCTATCGGGGTGTTCATCGAGGGAGGTTCGTTTGGCCACGAAGGACACGGAGAAAGGCAAAAAGGAAAGTCATTAACCACGACGGGCACGACGGCCCCAACGAAAAGCAAGATCGGAAAACCTTGATCACGGCGGGCGCGGCGAAAAGCAAAAAGCGAAAAGCAAAAGAAAACCCCGTCATTCCCATGAAAATCCCTGTCATTTCCGTAAAACCCCCGTCATTCCCGCGAAAGCGGGAATCCAGCGCGTACATTCCGGCGCGACGCGCCGCAAGAATGGGCCTCCCTATTGAGGGAGGTGGCTCGCGGAAAAGCCGCGCGACGGAAGGAGTCAGGCGCTTGAATTCCCAAGCGCGACTATTTGGCGAACGAACCGGATTCCCGCGATCAAAGGAATGACGAGGAACGTCAGACATTTCCGCCGCGCCTTTTGATTCGT
>JAIRPF010000048.1 GCA_031257115.1 Accumulibacter sp. | reverse complement strand
AGCATTTTTAAGAGGTTATCACCGGAAAGCGCGGGGCTTTGCTGCCAGAAAATACCACTTTTTTTGTCGCCGTTGCCGCGAATTTCCGCTTCAAGCGCAATATCCGCGTGAGGATTGCCGAACTTGCGTTGACATTCAAAGAGACGCGCCAATTCTTCATCGAGCAGTACGCGAGATAACGCTTTGTTGTATTCGCCACGCTTGTTGCGTTGCGCGTCCGGGAATTCCGCAACGATCATTTCCGCGGCGCTGCGATAGTTTTTCTCCGCCATCAACTTTTTCGTGCCCGCCAAACCTTTTTTAACCTTGCCGCCTTCACCCTTGGTGTCGGATTCCGCCGCTTTCTCTTCCGCTTTGGAAATCCAGTGAAACCCGCGATGTTTTACGAGGTGATAAATCACCCGTGCCCATTCTTCCTGGGAAAGCCGGCGATCCAACCCTGCCACGCGCAATTGCCAAAGCGACGTGCTGTTGCCGAGCATGTCGATATAGGGATTTTGCGGCGCAAAAAAATCATCGCTGTTGATAAGCCCGTGCTGTTTTAACAGCCTTGCCAGCTTTTTTAGCCGCCACGCCCGCCGATACAAGCGCCGCCGCGCAAGCCTCGCTGTACGGCGCGCAAGATTCAAGGATTCGCCTTTATCGGCGGTTTCGGCCTTGTCAAACGCACGCACGCCCAAATCGATGATGTGATCTTCCGCCAGGAGACACCACCCCACGGAAGCAATACCAATATCCAGACCCAATGTGTAAGCCATGAAAAAACCTCGGCACGTTATGAACGGAGAGGTATATAGGATAGCATTTGCCGCCACCACCCGGCATATTGAGAGAGCTTTGGGAAGCAAAACATATCAGAGGGTTGTTCGCGGAGTAATCTTGGCAGTGCCAGGCAAGGTTGCCATGCCGACGGTTGAAGCGGAACTCACACGCCTTGAGGCGCGGCGCGAAGGTATGGCGGGCGACGCCGTTGAACTTCGCCGGAAGCCTTTTGGCAAAGCTCTGGAAAAACTGGGGGCTGTTGACATGGCGTGTTTTCCTGGCGAACTCGCTGTCAGCCGCGGCTGATGCGGAGATGTTTGCCGGAGCCTTGTCCCATCCGGCCGTTGTCGCTCCGCCAGACGTCCGTGGGGATGAGGCTGCCGACGTCCCGCCCTGCCCCTGACAATGGTTAGCAGGGTGCGTTAGGGGCGTCCGGACGATTTCCGTATAGACGCACCCGTCGCGGCAAGCCGAAAACAATGGTTTTGTGCCCGCCCTGCGCCCCGCTTGCTCCGTACTTGATGTGAGAGGGCGAAATACGACTCATCGGTCTCCAGTTCACTGCGGAAGGGGAACGGGCCGTACACTACTCCGAACACGGAGATAGGCCGTGTTGAACGAACGTACCGGCACCCCACGCAGGATCGCGCATTCGGTCGCCATCAGATCAAGGGCAAAATGGCACACGATCAAGCGATATTTCGCCTCACTGATTCTGGGACGCCGGAAGCGCCTATTCTCGCAATCATTTTGAGATTTTTGCAATACTTGCAAATTCGTTGGCGAATGGCGCCATTTCGCGCGGGAGGAAAAATTATGTTGTTGGTCGATCACAAAAGGAAAATTGGGTGTAGAATATGTTCCGTTGTAGCTATCCGGGGTGAGAGCCGTTACTACAATAAGGTCTTGGACCGAACCCGAATGCCCGGCAGCAATGCCGGGCATTCTCTTTTCACCTATCGACGCTTGGCGGACGGTTCCGACAAAGGAAACGACTCCACGATTCCGTATTCCCGTCTGCCGTTCGCCGCTGGGCGCGAGTGCGTCAGCGCGAAGCTGGAACACGGCCAGGCGAGCGGTTCCGGCGCGGGCATTTCGACTTCTCCGTGGAGAAGCCTGGCCTTGCGCACGAGCGTGATGTGCGGAACGAAACGCGGCGTTTCGGCGAAGGGGATCGACGCCGCGAGCAGCCGTTCCCGCAGTTTCGCGGCGAGCAGGCGCAGGCCGTCCGCCGGCTCGGCGCATCCGGCCCAAAGCAAGCTGTTGTGCCGCCAGACGCCGAACCGGTCGACGACGAGGTCGAACGCGGCCGCTTCGACGCGCCGCCCCGCGTCGGCGACGGCGGGCAGGCGCGCCGCGTCGACCTCGTCCAGGAAAGCCAGCGTCATGTGAATCGTCTCCTCGCGCGTGGGCTTGCCGCCGAAGCGACGAGCCAATGCCGCCGCGCTGCCGGCGAGCGCGCATGACAAATCCCTGGGCGGCCAGAGAGCGAAAAACAGGCGCATCGGATCAAGGCCGCGCCAGGCGGCCGAATGGAACGCGAAACGGGAAAAGCCTGCCGGAGCGTTTCATGTTTTCCCGTTCTCCGCGCCTTTGTTCCGTTTCCGGATCGTTCGCGCCGCGAAGACGCGCCGTGGATTTCGCCCAGACGCGGCGGGACGAAGCCGACACAGCCATTCCATTTGCAATGATCCGCAAAGGGCGGCCCGCGCACATTCGTCATTGCGAGGCGCGTGGCGCCGTGGCAATCCGGAATGATCGGGATTGGAGAGCGCATGGATGGCTTCGCTTCGCTCGTAATGACGACCGGGGCGTTTCATAGTACATATCAGATAATTTCAAGCGGGTTCGTCATGGAAACGCGGGCCATCTGGCAGGGGAATCACGCGGTCTGTTTTTGGGCGTGCGCCGGGCGGAACGCCTTGCAGAATCCGGCGTCGGTTTCCAGGCGCGCGCCTTCGATCAGGTCGATGCAATACGGCGTCGCGGGAAAAACCGCGTTCAGGCAATCGTCGATCGCCGATGGCTTGCCCGGCAGGTTGACGATCAGGCAGCGTCCCCGGATTCCCGCCGTCTGGCGGGACAGGACTGCCGTCGGCACGACTTTCAGCGAGGCCGCGCGCATCAGTTCGCCGAACCCCGGCAGCATTTTTCCGCACACCGCTTCCGTCGCTTCCGGCGTCACGTCGCGCGGCGCGGGTCCTGTGCCGCCGGTCGTCACCACCAGGCTGCATTCCTCGGTATCGGCCAGTTCGATCAGGGTTTTTTCGATCAGCGCCCGTTCGTCGGGAACCACGCGCGCCACCGCCTGCCACGGCGAAACCAGCGCGCGCGAGAGCCAAGCGCGGATCGCCGGGCCGCCGAGATCTTCGTAGACGCCGAGGCTGGCGCGGTCGGAAACGGTCAGGATGCCGATGCGGGCGGCGGCGCTCACGGCGCGTTCTCCGCAAAAACCGAAGCGACCTCGAATCCCGCGCCGTCGAGCAGTTGAACCCGCGCCGCCGCGCCGGCCGCCAGACCGTCGCAATCCGCCGGCACGATCAGCAGGCCGTCGGCCTGGGCCATCGAGCAAAGATTTCCGCTGCTTTGCATTCCGGTCGAAGAAGCCGTCAGGCCGCCGTCGGCCCCGCGTCGCAACGTCACACGCACGAATTCGGTCCGCCCCGGCTTGTGCTTGACGGCGTGCGCCAGGGTCGCCGTCACGTCGCGGCGGAACAGGCGCGAATGTCCCATGAAGGCGCGCAGGGCCGGCAAGACAAACTGTTCGAAGCAGACCATGCTCGACACAGGGTTGCCCGGCAGGGCAAAGACCAGGCGTTCGTCGCGCGTGCCTAGGGCCACGGGATGGCCCGGCTTCATCTCGACGCACCAGAAATGCAGCGTCACGCCAAGCGCCTCCAGCGCCGGCCGCACGTGATCGTGCGTGCCCACCGACGAACCGCCGGAAACCAGCAGCACGTCATGCTCCAGCCCCCGGCGCAGATACGCCGCCAATTCTTCCGGTTCGTCGCGGGCGATCCCCAGGTACGCGGGTTCGATGCCCAGCGCCCGAACCTGCGCCATCAGCGCGTGACCGTTCGATTCCGGGATACGCTCCGGGTCGAACGGCGCGTCGAGCGCCTCCAGCTCGTCGCCGCTCGACAGAACGGCCACGCGCGGACGACGGCGAACGAGCACCCGCGCACGCTTGACCGCCGCCAGCACGCCGACCGCGCCCGGCGTGATTTCCGTTCCCGCCGCCAGCGCCACGTCGCCATTCCTCAGGGTCTCGCCGCGCAAGCGGATGTCATCGCCGGCCTTCACCGGAACCAGGATTTCGACCCGATCCCCGGAAAGCGCGCGCGTATCCTCCACGCGAACCACCGCGTCGGCGCCGGACGGCACCGGCGCGCCGGTCATGATGCGCGCGCATTGCCCGCCGGCGACGCTCCTTTGCGGCCGGTCGCCCGCCCGGATGTCCTCGATCACCGTCAACACCGCGCCCGCGCCGGCCAGATCGGCGCTGCGCACGGCGAAACCGTCCATCGCCGACACGTCGCGGGGCGGCAGGTCGCGGTTGGCGCGCACCTCCCCGGCCAGTACGCGGCCGAGCGAACATTCGAGCGGAACCTCCTCCACGCCACCCAGCGGCACATGCCGCAATACGCGAGCCTGCGCCTCGCCGACCGACAGATTCGTTTTACCGATCATCGCGTTCCTTTCATCGTCGTCCAGAGTATTTTCGATTTTAGAGCGTTTTCGTTCGGGCGGTCGAGGAAAGAGCCGGGCGCTTGATCGCGGCAGGCCGGGCCGGGACATGGAGCGCGGGCGACTCGCCCGCTTCGACCGTTTTTTGCGAGCGAGACGTCCGCGCTCCATTTTTGACGAACGAACTCGATTCCGGCAGGCAAAGGAATGATGGTTGCCGTTCATCCGCGTTTGATGATTCGACCGCCAGACTTCTTCCGACTCGCGGCTTTGGCGGGGGCGAATATCGGCCGCTCCGCTCGCGCGCCATCATGCGCCTGTTTGAATCGGAACGTCCTAGCGGAATTCGCCTGTTTTTTTAGCGCCCGACCGATTACCCTCGACTTCCGCGCTCCGCCGCCGTTACGTCTTCCGGCGTATCAAGGTCGATGAAGTCATGCGGCCGGTTTTCATGGACATAGACGGCGTTCAGGCGCGCCAGCGCGTCGCGCGGGCCGCGTCCGCCGGTTCCGGCCAGGATCGCGCGCAATGTCGGCAGCGCCGTCGTCGCGTAGTACGCGGCCAGCGGCTGCGGCACGTCGCCGACGACCGGCACGACCGCTTCGTGGCCGTCGTCGCGCCGCGCGGCCAATTCGCGGATCACTCCGGCTTCCAGAAAGGGCATGTCGGCCGCCATGACGAAAACCCAGGGCGTCCGGCTGCACGCCAGGCCCGCGCACAGGCCGGCCAACGGCCCGGCATCGGGCAGTTCGTCGAATACCTGCGTCGCCGCGATGTCGCCGCGCGCGTGGCGCACGCTGACCAATACCTGCGGGAAAACGCCCTGCATGAGGTCGATGGCGCGGGCGAGCAGCGTCCGGCCGCCGAATTCGAGCGCCGTCTTGTCGCGTCCCATGCGGCGCGAATCGCCGCCCGCCAGGATCAGCCCGGTGCAATCCGCGATCATGGCATCCGGCGCAGCAGGAATTCGGCGACGCCCGCCGCGTCTTCCAGATCGAAATGCGGCAGTTCCGGGTAGATTTCCGGACAGTCGGTGACGATGGCGACCAGTCCGTCCGCGATCGCGCAACGCGGCCCCTTGCCGCTGGCGCGGCGCAATATCTCGATTTTCGCGCCTTCCGCGTGCGAAAAGCCTTCGGCGAGCACGAGGTCGGCCTCGCCGAGAAAGCGTTCGGCCAGTTGACGCGGCTCGCGCCGTTCGCCGGCATCGGCCACGAGTTGCAGCGCCGATGTCGTCACCAACATGCTCATCGCCGCGCCGGCCTGGTGGTAGCGCCAACTGTCCTTGCCCTCGGTGTCGAGTTCGACCCTGTGGTGCGCGTGCTTGATCGTCGCCACGCGCTTGCCGCGCCGGACGAGTTCCGGAATCAGTTTTTCGACGAAAGTCGTCTTGCCCGCGTTGGAATGGCCGACGAAGAGAAATACGGAAGGTGTCATAAGAAACCTGGAAAAATGACCGCGGAGTTCACGGAAAACATGGGAAAAACCTTCAACCACGACGGACACGACGAAAAACCAGAACCGGCGAGAATCAAACGGTTCCCTGCTTTCGTTTTTCGTCGTGCCCGTCGTGCCCGTTGTGCCCGTTGTGGTTGGTTCCGCGTTTCACCGTTCTCTCCGCGCGGACGCCCGTGTCACCGATAAAGCTCTTCGGGCCTGGCGACGCGGAAACCGGCGTCCGTGATGACCTTCTCCGCTTCGGCAGGGCTGTCGATGCGCAGCACGTCGATGGCCTTGCCGCCGTCGGCCGCGAAGCAATAGGCATATTCGACGTTGATGCCCGCGGCGTCGAAGGCTTCGAGCAGGCC
>JAIRPF010000008.1 GCA_031257115.1 Accumulibacter sp. | reverse complement strand
GGAGGGGTGCCAACCCCTTCCAAGTTCGTTCACAGCGACAGGCATGAATGCCTGTCGCTAATTAGTTGCTGAAACTGCGCGAGATTTGCGCGATGCGGTCCGATACGCGCTGGAATACTTCCACGAGCGTGGGGTCGAAATGCGTTCCGCTGCCGTCCAGGATGATCTGCTTCGCTTTCTCGGCGCTGAGCGGGCGCTTGTACGGGCGCGCGGAGACCAGGGCGTCGTAGACGTCCGCGATGGCCATGAGCCGCCCTTCCAGCGGGATGTCCGTGCCTTTCAGCCCGGCGGGGTAGCCGCTGCCGTCCCATTTTTCATGATGCGTGGCCGCGATCAGGTAGGCGTGGCGCAAAAAGGCGGAGTTTTCCGTTCCTTCCTCGATTCTCCGGATGATTCGCGCGCCGGCGGTGACGTGTCCTTTCATGATTTCGAATTCTTCCGGCGTCAGCTTGTCGTGCTTGTTCAGGATCGCGTCGCTGATCGCGATTTTTCCGACGTCATGGAGCGGCGCGGACATGATCACCTGCTCGATTTTCCATTCCCGGATCTCGTCGGCGTAATTCTTGCTCGTCTTGAGTTCGTCTATCATCACTCTCAGGTATTCCTGCGTGCGGGAAATATGCCCGCCCGTCATGCCATCGCGGAATTCCACGAGGTCGGCGATCGTGCTGAGCAGGGTATTTTGCAGGCTGGTGATCTGCCACGTCCGCTCGTCGACCAGCTTCTCCAGGTTTCCGTTCATCCTCAGTTGCCCAAGCCGGCGTTCCTCGGAGGCCAGATGGTTTTCGATGCGCCTGATGAGGAGCGGCGCGGAAAACGGCTTGGCGATGAAGTCGATGGCCCCCAGCGCCAAGCCCTTGAACTCGTTGGCCTCGTCCGATCTGGACGTGAGGAAGACGACCGGAATATCCTTCCAGCGCGGCTCGCTTTTCAGCCGGCGGATCGCCTCGAATCCGTCCATTTCCGGCATGTCCACGTCCAGCAGGATCAAATTGGGCGTCACGTTCTCCATGAGGTCGAACATGATTTCCGCCGAAAGGATGGGGTATACCTTGTGCGCGCCTTTCAGTATCTCCTTTCCCGCCGTCAGCATGGTCGCGCTGTCGTCGACCAGGAAAATGATCTTTCTGTCCTCTTCCATCTGAGTCCCCTTAACTAACCGCGCCGTCCGCCGACAACCGCCTGGCCATTTGCTTGAAACCCATGACGCGCACCTGCTCCCGCAGCCATTTCACAAGCTCGTTTCCTTCGCCGGACTCGTAGGTATATCGCTCAAGCTCCGTCAGCACGATGTCCACGCCGTCGATGTCGAATCGGTCACAGGCATCCCGCAGCGTCGAGAGGAGCGCGGCGTCCGGCTCCGGCCGCCGCGGTTTCGGCCGCTTCCCGTCCGTTTCGGCGAACAGCGCGGACAAGGCGGCGACCATGCGCTCCGCGGCCCGGATCATCGCCTCGCCATTGGCCAGCACGAACGCGAAATCCCCGTTCCTGGCCGCGTGCTCCAGCGCCTCCGCCTGCACGCCCAGATCGTCCGCGCCGATGTTGCGGCTGCTTCCCTTGATTCCGTGCACGGTGATGGCGTAATCGGCCAGCGTGTCCGGCGTCACCCAGCGCAACCGGTCGAAGAGCAGCGGCTGGTTCTTGACGTAGGAGCGCAGCACGTCGAAATAGATTGCCCGTTCCTCGCCGAACAGCGCGATTCCGCGCTTGACGTTCAGTCCCTCGATCTGCGCCTCGACGAGCGCGGCGTGCACGTGATCGAGATTCGCTGTTTCCGCCGCCCCCGCCGCTTCCGTCGTTTCCGCTTCGCGCTCGTTCCGCTCCGCCGGCTCCTGCGACTTGTCGCGCACCCAGCGGCGGATGACGGCGTCTATCGCCATGATGTCGATCGGCTTGGACAGGAACTCCTGGAACCCGTGCCCCAGGAACATTTCTTCGTTTCCGACGATCGCGTTGGCCGTCAGGGCGAAGATGGGCAGGTTCTTCGCGTAGTCCGTCCCCAGCTCGCGGATGCGCCTGACCGCCTCGATGCCGTCCATCTCCGGCATCATGTGATCCATGAAAATGGCGTTGTAGCGGACTTCCGCGCGCCTCACCAGTTCGACCGCCTCCGCGCCGCTCATCGCGCAGTCTACCCGCATTCCGTAGGGTTTCAGGATGCCGCGCGCCACGTCGAGGTTCGTGGCCGCGTCGTCGACCACCAGTACCTTGGCGTAAGGCAGCTGGATTCGCACGAGCTTGTCGTTGCGTATCCGGCGGGTTTCGGTGTAGCGCATCGCCGAGAGATTTTTCGCGATCTCCTCGCCGATCATGACGTCCGACACGAACCCCTGCCGCAGGCGCACGGTGAAGACGCTGCCCTTGCCGTACTCGCTCTTCACGCTGATCTCGCCGTCCATCATCTCGACGAGCCGCCGGGTGATCGAAAGCCCCAGCCCCGTTCCCTCGATCTGCCGGTTGCTCTTCGTGTCGACCTGCCCGTAGGTCGAGAAAATCTTGTCGATGTCCTCCGGCTTGATCCCGATGCCGGTGTCGGACACGCTGCTCACGAGCCAGACGCTGTCGCCGTCGCGCTCGCATTCGAGACTCCAGCGCACCGCGCCCACCCTCGTATATTTGAAGGCATTGGACAGCAGGTTGTTGAATATCTGCTTCACGCGCAGCTCGTCCCCCTGCACCCGGTCGAAGAGCTTCGGATCGATGTCGAGGCTGAACGTGATCGGCTTGCTGCCGATGCGCACGAGGTTGAGCGCGATGACGTCGTTGATGAGACTCGGCAGGTCGTGGACGGTCGGCGAAAGCTCGAATTTCCCCGCCTCGATCTTTGACAGGTCGAGCAAGTCGTTGACGATGCTCAACAGCGTGACGCCCGCGTGATAGACCTTTTCGATGTTCTCGCGCGCCGAATCCGGCCCCAGATCGTCCATGCCGAGCGTCAATTCCGACAGGCCGATGACCGCGTTCAGGGGCATCCGCATTTCATGGCTCGTGTTCGCCAGGAAACGGCTCTTCGCCTCGGAGGCGTTCCGCGCGATGTCGCTCAGCTCCCTGAGCCGCACGTTCTGCTTCTCGATGGTCTTGAAGGGTTTCGTGATATTGCCGGAAACGAGCACGGCGAAGAAAACCCCGATCGCTATGAGCAATACCGCGGAGATCAGCAGGGATTCCTGGACGTCGGCCATCGGGCTTTCATTCATCGGCGCGGCCACGCCGATGGACCATTTCGTCATGGCGCCGCTCAGCGACTTCCACGCGCAATACCGCGGCTGGCCGAAATTGACGTATTGCCCGAAGCCTTGGCCGCCTTCCGTCATGGCCCGGAAAAGCGCCCTGATATCCCCGTTTTCCGCGGTCTCTATGAAGTTCGCGCGTTCCTGCACCAGATGCTTGCGGAAAGTCCCGATCGTCACGCCATTTTCATCGAGCATGAACAGGCTGCCCGTGTCCCAGAACCGGAAATCGTTGAGCAGCTCGCTGAACAGCATCCCCGGAATGGTCACGGCCAGGACGCGCGTGCCCGGTCTCCCGATCGGGACGCAGATGTGAAACACCAGCTTTCCGCTGATCTCGTTGAACCGCGTGGTGGAAATGGCGGGCTTGCCCTCGAACGCGCTCTGCAAATACTCGCTGGTGGTCAGGTAGGACGCCGGCGTGGGCGAATCGCCGTAAGAGGCCACGACGCCGTCCCTGTCGAACACGGTCAGCGCCATGAAATCGCGGTAAAGCGGGAGCGCGCGGCGCATCTCCTGTTCCATCCACATCGTTCCCCCGGCCTGCGCCCCATGCAGTATCTGCGCTATCGTGGCGGCGTTCGCCCGGAGCAGGTCGATCTTCATGCTGACCATCGTGTCCGCCAGATCCACGATGCTCGTCAGGTCTTTCTGAATCGTTTCCTGAAGTCGCTGCTGCGTGAAAAACCAGGCGATCGCCTGGTTTGCCGCCACGATCGCGATGACGATCGATGAAACCAGAGAGATCACTCTCATACGCATCAACATGAGCTTCCCCTACTCGTACCAGATTTCCGCCACATAACCCGCGCCGCAACCAAACCGCCATGCTTGCGCATGACTGACATGCTTGCATGAACATACAGATACACTAGATATATACGACATTCTTCTTGAAATGTTTAGGGTAAATTCTTATTTTCTAAAAAAAATTGTCGCAAACACCACCCAGTTGAGTATAAAAACGGGATGAAATGTGGTTCTGCGGACTTGCCTGGGTGTTCGCGTTTCTGTTGTTTTTCTTCGATTTCGCGGCGTTTTCCTGAGCGGCCCGCGAGAGCCGCTGGAAACAGAAGGCAAGACCGCTTTTCGCTTTGAACGCGGGATTCCCCGCCGGGCCGATCCTTATTCCATTTCGCAACGGAAATGGGACGTAACTACGAGCCGAAGCCAGTTCATCACCACGGGAACATTCACCGCCTGGTTTTCGGAAAATCGGGGCAACGCATCGCGATCGATTTCAAGGGACTCGGCGGGATCGAACTGGCGATCGAGTCAACATCGGCGAATTCCCCGCGACGCCTACGGCTTCAGCAGTTCGATCAACTCCTCTTGCGCGCAGCGCGGTTTGCCGCGCGCGGCGCGGCGGGGGCGGTAGCCGCCGGCGGCGTCCATTTCCCAGGCTTGCCGGTTGTCGGCAAGGCAGATCCGCAGACCTTCGTTGATCACGCGGCGCTTGAGTTTTTTGTCGAGCAGGGGGAAGGCAAGCTCGATGCGGCGGAAGAAATTGCGTTCCATCCAGTCCGCGCTGGAGAGCAGGACTTTTTCCGCGCCGCCGGCGTGGAAATAAAACACGCGGTGGTGTTCGAGGAAGCGCCCGACGATCGAGCGCACGCGGATGTTTTCCGACAGTCCCTTGATGCCGGGCCGCAGGGCGCATACGCCGCGCACGATCAGGTCGACCCTGACGCCGGCGCGCGAGGCGTCGTAGAGCGCGTCGATGATCCCCGGTTCGAGCAGCGAATTCATCTTGGCGATGATGCGCGCGCGTTTTCCCGCCCGCGCCGCATCGGCTTCCGCGCGGATGGCCGCGAGCATGTTGGCGTGCAGGGTGAACGGCGCCTGCCAGAGGTGCTTCAACGGCTTGGCGAGTCCCAGGCCGGTCAATTGCTTGAAGACTTCATTGACGTCGTCGCCGATCTCCTCGTTGCACGTGAGCAGGCCGAAATCCGAGTACAGCCGGGCGGTTTTCGGATGGTAATTGCCGGTTCCGAGATGGACGTAGCGGCGAAGGCAACTGCCCGAACGGCCCTCCTCGCGGCGCACGATCATCAGCATCTTGCTGTGGGTCTTGTAGCCCACCACGCCATAGACGACGTGCGCGCCGACGTGTTCGAGCTTGGTGGCCCAGCCGATGTTGGCTTCCTCGTCGAAGCGGGCCATCAGTTCGACGACGACGGTGACTTCCTTGCCGTTCTGCGCGGCGCGCAGCAGGGATTGCATCAGCACGGAATCGGTGCCGGTGCGATACACGGTCATCTTGATGGCGACGACCCGCGGGTCGGCGGCCGCTTGGTCGAACAGTTCGATGACCGGCGCGAAGCTCTGGTACGGGTGATGCAGGAGGATGTCGCCGGCGCGGATCGAGTCGAAGATCGAACGGGTTTTCTTGAACGCCTTGGGCGCTCCGGAGATGAACGGCGCGAAACGCAGGTCGGCGCGCTGCGCCTGGTCCGGAATCTGCATCAGCCGGACCAGATTGACCGGCCCGGCGACGACGTACAGATCCTCGCGGCCCAGTCCGAACTGCCCAAGCAGGAATTCGGCCATGCCCGGCGAGCAGTTGTCGGTCACTTCCAGCCGCACGGCGTCGCCGAAATGGCGCTGCGGCAATTCGCCCTGGATGCTCGCGCGCAGATCCTTGACTTCTTCCTCGTCGACGAACAGGTCGCTGTTGCGCGTCACGCGGAATTGATGGCAGCCGAGCACGTTCATGCCCGCGAACAGTTCGCCGACGAATTCGTGCAGCACGGACGAGAAGAGGACGAAAGCGTACTCGCATTCGCACAGTTCCTTCGGCAGGCGGATGACGCGCGGCAGGACGCGCGGCGCCTGGACGATCGCCTTGCCGATGCTGCGCCCGAAAGCGTCCTTGCCCTCCAGCTCGACCGCGAAATTGAGGCTCTTGTTGAGCAGGCGCGGAAAAGGATGCGAGGGGTCCAGGCCGATCGGCGTCAGGACGGGCATCACTTCCCGGAAAAAATAATCCCTGACCCACTCGAATTGCGCCTCGCTCCAGACGCCCCGGCGCAGAAACACGATGCCCCTGGTGGCCAGTCTGGGCAGGATTTCGTGGTTGAAGAGCGCGTACTGCTCCTCGACCATCGCGTGCGCTTCGCGGCTGATGTGCTCAAGCGCGCTCCGCGCCGAAAGCCCGTCCGGCGTCGAAATCACGGAATTGAGCTTGACCTGTTCCTTCAGCCCGGCGACGCGGACCTCGAAAAACTCGTCGAGATTGCTGCTGACGATGCAAAGAAAACGCAAGCGTTCCAGCAGCGGCGTGGCGGCATCCTTGGCCTGCGCCAATACCCGCCGGTTAAAAGCCAGGACGCCCAGCTCGCGGTTGAGATAATTCGCAACGGGATAGGACGTTTCCTTGTGCCTCGCCATGTCTTTTCGCGTCGTCATCGTAAAACCAGCCCGGAGATAGCCCCCCGCCTTTGGGGCGGGTTCACTCGGCGCGGCGGGCGGAAAAGCCTGCCGCTCGCTTTCTGTCGGAGACATTGGATCAGGAATGGAAAATTCAGGCAAGCGGGATGTCCGATGATATCGCCGTCCGGTTTCAGGAATGTGACAATGGCCGCGCCATGACAAATTTGCCGGGACACTCGCCGGAACGGCGTTTTTCGGGAACTCCCGGAATTTCTCCATTGTTCATGGCGCGAAAGTTGATTTATCACTGGCGACTCATTAGCGACAGGCATTCATGCGTGTCGCAATCACGAACCTGGAAGGGGTTTGCGTCCCTCTTGGCCTGCCACGACCGAAACCCCAGCCTTCCAGGCCAGGGATTTCAGCCTTCGCGCTGCCGCCCCGAAGGGCTGGGTTTCAAACCGGAGTCAGTTTTACGATCAATGCCGACGACAAGCGCGGCGCGAATCCGCCGTTTCCGACGCCGCGCCGCGCATGGTCATGGGCAGGTATTGCTTATGGTACGCCGCAAAATCAAATTCAAGGAATGCGGCGCTACGCGCCGGAAGGTACACGCTGGATTCCCGCTTTCGCGGGAATGACGAGGGGGAAGCGGCGAGGGGAAAGGCGACGAAGGAAAGCGGCGAAGGCAACGGCGAACCGGATTCCCCCTTGCCAAGGAAATGACGGGAATTCACGGCAACTCCCCTTGAAATCATCAGACATGCAATAAAACGCCCCTCCTGCCCCCGCCCCGTCATTCCCACGAACGCGGGAATCCAGGGCGTACCCTCGGCGCGAAGCGCCGCAAACCAAGCCTTCCTCCTGAGGGAGGTATCGCGCCGAAGGCGTGGCGGAAGGAGTTCGGCGGTCGAGGTTCCGATGCCGCGTGTGAAATCCCGCCGCCCGACTCCTTCCGACTCGCGGCTTCGCCGCGAGCCACCTCCCTCAAGAGGGAGGTTTTGATCGGCGGCGCGTTCCGCGCCGGAGGACACGTTCCTGGATTCCCGCTTGCGCGGGAATGACGGCGGGGGGAGGAAGATCATGGGTTGGGATGAGCCAAGCGAAACCCCGACACGAGCGGTTGAACAAAAAAGCGCAAATACCGGGGCGCGGCGGGCGAACGCCATCCGCCCACGTGAAACTCGCCACGCCATGACTCGAAAACACGGCACGCGCGGGCGCGGCGTGGATACGCCATCACGCGCGGCATGTCCTTCAGGTAGCCGTCCTTGCCGTCGCGGTGGAAAGGCGGGCGAAGATGCCGCGCGCCTTTTCATCCTTCCGCATGACGCAAGGCCGGGGCGCGGGCGGTGGTAGAATGCCACCGCGTTTCGTCCGAAGGCAAAAATGGCAAGAATGGCAAGGGGCCGGGCATGGAATACGAGCAGATAGCGGCGGTCGATCTGGGTTCCAACAGTTTTCGCCTCGAAGTGGGGCGGGTCGTCGATGACCAGATTTATTCGCTGGATACCTTGAAAGAGACCGTCCGGCTGGCTTCGGGGCTGACGCGGGAGAAGCTGCTTGGCAACGACGCGCAGCGGCGCGGACTCGATACCCTGGGCCGGTTCGCCGAACGCTTGCGCGGGTTCGCGCCGGGAGCGGTGCGCGTGGTGGCCACCAATACGTTGCGCGTGGCCAAGAACGCCGGCGAGTTCATCCGCCAGGCCGAGGAGGTGCTGGGGTTCCCGATCGAAGTCATCGGCGGACGCGAGGAAGCGCGCCTGATCTACATCGGCGTCGGGCACGCCATGCCGCCGGGGCGCGGCAAGCGCCTGGTGGTCGATATCGGCGGCGGTTCGACCGAGTTCGTGATCGGCAGGAAAGTCGAGCCGCAGCTCATGGAATCGCTGTTCATGGGCTGCGTCAGCCACACCCTGCGCTTTTTTCCCGATGGCCGGATCGACAGGAAACGTTTCGCGGAAGCCGAAATCGCCGCCGCGCGCGAGATCGAGACCATCGCGCTGGAATACCGGGCGTTCGGCTGGAACGAAGCGGTCGCCTCGTCGGGAACCGCCAAGGCGGTGGCCGACATCCTCGAAACGAACGGACTCAACCCGGACGGCGCGCCGGGCATTTCCCGCGCCGGACTCGACGCGCTCAAGGCGCGGCTGATCCGCGCCGGTTCCGCCGGGGCGCTCAAGCTCGACGGCCTGCGCCCGGACCGCGAGCCAGTGTTCGCCGGCGGCGTGGCCATCCTCTCGGCGGTTTTCTCGGTGCTCGGCCTGCCGCGCATGAACTACGCCGAGGGCGCGCTGCGGCTCGGCGTGCTCTACGACCTGCTGGGAAGGTTCCAGCAGCTCGACATGCGCGACGCCACGGTCCGGCAGTTCATGCGGCGCTACCAGGTCGACGTCAAACAGGCGGAGCGCGTCGAGCGCACGGCCCTGCAACTGCTCGGCCAGCTCGTTCCGCCCGGCCAGCCGCGATACGACAGCGAACTGCGCGCCCTGCGCTGGGCGGTGGCGCTGCACGAGATCGGGATTTCGATCGCGCGCAGCGGTTTTCACAAGCACGGCGCTTACATCATCGGCAGCGCCGACATGCCGGGATTTTCCAGGAAAGACCAGGAAAGGCTGTCGCTGCTGGTGCTGGGGCAGCGGGGCAAGCTGGAGAAAATGCCGCTGATCCCGTCCGCCGATCCGCTCTGGCGGCAGATTTTCTGCCTTCGCCTGGCGACCCTGCTGCACCGCTCGCGCGACGACCAGCCCCTGCCGTCCCTGCTGGTCAAACAACTGCCATCGGGCTTTCAGGTCGAGCTGCCCGCCTCATGGCTGAAACAAAATCCCCTGACCGCGGGAACGCTGGCCGACGAATCCCTCGCCTGGCAGCAGACCGGCTGGCAATGGCAAGTGCGGCGGCGCTCGGCGGTGTGCGGGGATTAGCGCGAAGTCAACCACGGCGCGGATACGGCAAAGGATGCGGCGCTTCGCGCCGGAAGGCACGCGCTGGATTCCCGCTTTCGCGGGAATGACGGGGTTTTCGTTTGTGTGTCTATTCGTCCACGGCGGCTTGCGAATGAGCGAAACGAATCCAAACGCAAACTGACGGGCGACAATGCCCAAATGTTGGGGTTCGCTTTGCTCGCCCCAACCTATATGTGCTCCAATCAAAACCTCCTTCTTGAGAGAGATGTCGCGGCGAAGGCGGGACGGAAGGCGTTGGGCGGTGGAATTCCCAAACGCGGTCGAAAAAAGAATCAGACAGTCGAATTTGCCGCGTCTTCGATTCGGGCGATGCCGATTCTTCAGCCGCGCGCCGCCGGGAAATTCCGGACGCTCGTATTTCTTCCGCGCGTCGTGGCTCGCGCCGGTAGAATAGCCGGGAATTCCGCGAGCGATGAATACGCCGTCATGTCCTCCTCCTCACCCGAAGCCCCCGCCGAGCCGCTACAGCGCGTCGTCAAGGTTCGCCGCGATTACAACACCTGGGTCGCCAACGAGACGCTGGAGGATTACGCCCTGCGCTTTACTCCGCACAGTTTCCGGAAGTGGTCGGAAATGCGCGTGGCCAATACGGCGTTCGGCGGCGCTTCGTCGTTTCTGGTGCTGGAAGCGGTCGGCGCGACGATGCTGGTCGGCAGCGGCTTCATCAACGCTTTCTGGGCCATTCTCGCCACGGGTCTCGTCATCTTCCTGATCGGCTTGCCGATCAGCCACGCGGCGGCCCGGCATGGCCTGGACATGGATCTGCTCACGCGCGGCGCGGGCTTCGGCTACATCGGCTCGACGATCACCTCGCTGATCTACGCTTCGTTTACCTTCATTTTTTTCGCGCTGGAAGCGGCGATCATGGCCTATGCCCTGGAACTGGGCTTCGGCATTCCGCCGGCATGGGGCTACCTGATCTGCGCGCTGGCGGTCATTCCGCTGGTGGCCCACGGCGTCACCGCGATCAGCCGGTTGCAGGCGTGGACGCAGCCGCTGTGGCTGCTGCTGCTCGTCCTGCCCTTTGCCTTTCTGCTGTCCGGCGAGCCGCAAGCGGCGCGGGAACTCGTGCGCTACGCCGGACTGCGCGGCGACGGCGGGGCGTTTTCTCCGGCGCTGTTCGGCGCGGCGCTCTCCGTCGGCATCGCGCTCGTCACCCAGATGGGCGAGCAGGCCGATTATCTGCGTTTCATGCCGGAGCGTACCGCGTGCAACGCCCGGCGCTGGTGGACGGCCGTGCTTCTCGGCGGCCCCGGCTGGATCATCCCCGGAATCGCCAAGATGCTCGGCGGCGCGCTGCTCGCCTATCTCGCCCTGCGCGATTCCGCGCCCGTCGTGAAAGCCGTCGATCCCGCCCAGATGTACCTGATCGGCTTTTCGCGCGTTTTTTCCGACCCGGCGCTGGCGGTCGGCGCGACGGTGCTTTTCGTCGTCGTCTCGCAGATCAAGATCAACGTCACCAACGCCTACGCCGGTTCGCTGGCCTGGTCGAATTTTTTCGCGCGGCTCACGCACAGCCATCCCGGCCGCGTGGTCTGGGTCGTCTTCAACACGCTGATCGCGCTCCTCCTGATGGAACTCGACGTTTTCCAGGCGCTGGGCCAGGTGCTCGGCCTGTACTCGAACGTCGCCCTGTCGTGGATGGCCGCCGTCGTCGCCGATCTCGTGATCAACAAGCCGCTGGGCCTCTCGCCGCGCGGCATCGAATTCAAGCGCGGCCACCTCCATGACATCAATCCGGTGGGCGTCGGCGCGATGGGCATCGCCTCGGCGCTCTCGATCGCCGCCTTTACCGGCGTTTTCGGCCCGGCCGCGCAACCCTGCGCCAGTTTCATCGCGCTGCTCGCCGCCTTCGTCGCCTCGCCCCTGATCGCCTGGCGGACCGGCGGACGCTACTATCTGGCGCGCCACGACGCCGCGACCGCCGGCAGAACGCGCTGCGCCGTCTGCGAACGGGAATACGCCGGCGAGGACACCGCCCATTGCCCGGCCTACGCCGGAACGATCTGCTCGCTGTGCTGTTCGCTCGACGCGCGCTGCGAAGACATGTGCAAGCCCGACGCCAGCCTCGCCGGGCAATGGCGCGGATTGGCGGAGCGGCTGCTGCCCGCGGCGGCGGCGCGCTATCTCGACGCCGGACTCGCGCGCTACCTGCTGCTGATGCTCGGCGTCGTGCCGCCGCTCGCCGGACTGTTCGGCCTTTTGTACACCCACGAGGCGCTGTCGCTGGGCGCGGCCCAGGCGCAATTTCTTCCGCATCTGCGGCAGGTGTTCGTCAAGATCTTCTCCGCGCTGCTGCTGTTCGTCGGCATCGGCGCCTGGTGGATGGTGCTCGCGCACAAGAGCCGGCGGGTCGCGCAGGAGGAATCGAACCGCCAGACGCGCCTCCTGATGCGGGAAATCGCCTCGCACCAGCGCACCGACGAACAATTGCAAAAGGCCAAGCTGGCCGCCGAGCAGGCCAACCTGGCCAAGAGCCGCTACATCACGGCGATCAGCCACGAGCTGCGCACGCCGCTCAACAGCATTCTCGGCTACGCGCAAATCCTCGCCGACGACGCCTCGGTGCCGCCCGGCCGGCGGCAGGCCGTCGACGTCATCCGCAAGAGCGGCGACCACCTGCTCTCGCTCATCGAAGGCACGCTCGACATCGCCCGCATCGAAAGCGGCAAGATGACGCTCGAAGCCCGGCCGTTCGATTTTCCCGGTTTCCTGCGGCAGATCGTCGGCATGTTCGAATTGCAAGCGCGCGACAAGGGGCTTGGCTTCCGCTACGAACAGGTTGGCGAAATCCCCGCCGTGGTGCGCGCCGATCCGCACCGGCTGCGCCAGATTCTGATCAACGTGCTCGGCAACGCCGTGAAGTTCACGGTGAGCGGCCACATCGGGCTGCGCGTCGAATTCCGGCACGATCTCGCCCTCTGCGAAGTCCGTGACACCGGTCCCGGCATCGCGCGGGAAGACATCGAGCGCATCTTCGAACCCTTCGTGCGCGGCGGCGCGGCGCGGGCCGGCGGCAGCGGCGTCGGCCTGACCATCGCCTACATGCTGACCACGCTGATGGGCGGCGAGATGACGGTGGCGAGCGTTCCCGGCCAGGGCAGTTGCTTCCGCATGCGCCTGTTCCTGCCCGAAGTCCACGGCGCGTGGACCGAACGGGAATCGCCGCGCGCCAACCGCGTCGGCTACGCCGGCATCCGCCGCCGCATCCTGGTCGTCGACAACGAAAAGGTCGACCGCGACATGCTGCAAAACGTGCTCGATCCGCTCGGTTTCCAGGTCGAACAGGCGGCCAGCGGCGAAGAATGCCTGCAAATCGTCCCGTCCTTCGCGCCGCATCTGATTTTCATGGATCTGGCCATGCCCGGCATCGACGGCTGGGAAACGATCCGCCGCCTGCGCGAGCGGGGAACGGCCGGCGCGCGCATCGCCATCCTTTCGGCCAACGCTTTCGAGAAAGGACAGGACAACGACGTCGGCATCGGCGGCGAGGATTTCATCGTCAAGCCGCTGCGCGTGGGCGAACTGCTCGACTGGATCGGACGCGCGCTGGCGCTCGAATGGGTTTACGCCGACGCCCCGCCCGCCGCCCGCGCCGAAGAACGGCCGCCGCCCGCCGCGCTGACGCCGCCCGGCCCCGAGGCGCTCGCCGCGCTCGACGCATTGATCGAGCTTGGCTACGTGCGGGGCATTCTGAACAAACTGGGTGAAATCGAGCGCGCCGCGCCGGAGAGCCGCGAATTCGCGCGCGTCCTGCGCGAACTCGCCCGCCAGTTCCAGTTCGACGCCATGAAAGAAATCCTGAGAAAGGCGCGCGATGGATGAAAACTCTTTTTTGACCACGGCGGCGCGACGGGCGCGGCGAAAGACAAGGGCAATGAATTTTTTGCCTCTGTTTTGCTTTTCGTCGTCTCCGTCGTATCCGTCGCGGTTGACGCTTCCTCCTCCGATTCGTCAGCAACTCATTAGCGGCAGGTATTCATGCCTGCCGCTGTGAACGAACCTGGAAGGGGTTTGTACACCTCCCAAGTGGCCACGGTCGAAACCCCGGCCTTCAGGCCGGGATTCCCGTCTTCGCGCCGCCCTGAAGGGCGGGGTTTCAAACCGGAGTCCGTTTTACGATGAATGACCCCCTTGAACGCGCTTCCGGCATCGTGCTGGTCGTCGACGACGTTCCCGAAAACCTTTCGCTGCTGCACGACGCGCTCGACGAGGCCGGCTACACGGTGCTCGTCGCCACGCGCGGCGAACCGGCCCTGCAACGCGCGCGCCAAAGCCTGCCCGACGTGATCCTGCTCGACGCGGTGATGCCGGGCATGGACGGCTTCGAGGTCGCGCGCCGCCTGAAGGCCGACTTCGCCACGCATCACATTCCGATCGTCTTCATGACCGGGCTGACCGAGACCGAGCACGTCGTCGCCGCTTTCGCCGCCGGCGGCGCCGACTACGTGACCAAGCCGATCCGTCCCGCCGAAGTGCTCGCGCGCATCGGCGCGCACATGCGGAACGCCCGCCAGATGCGCCAGGCGCGCACCGCGCTCGACGCCTTTGGCCAGGCCACCGTCGCCGTGAGCGTCGCCGGCGGCAAGCGGGTATGGCAGACGGCGCTCGCGCGCAAGCTGATCGAAGACTATTTCGGCGACGCCGCGGCGTCCGGCGGAAACGAAAAGGAGACCCCGCCGCGCCTGCTCGAATGGATCGGCCAGGCCATCGCCTGCCGGCGCGAAGGACGCGAGCCGGTCGCCCTGCTCGTCGCCGACGGCCGCCGCCGCCTGCTCGCCTCTTTCCACCACGACCAGGCCGACGACGAGGAATGGCTGATCGTGCTGCGCGAGGAAAACGACGCCTCGGCGGTCGAATCGCTGATCGCCGCCTTCCGCCTGACGCGGCGCGAAGCCGAGGTGCTCTACTGGGTCACTCTTGGCAAGACCAACAAGGACATCGGCGACATTCTCGGCAGCAGCCCGCGCACCGTCAACAAACACCTCGAACACGTCTTTGAAAAACTCGGCGTGGAAACACGCACGGCCGCCGCCAATCTGGCGACGGGCAAAATGCGCGGCGGGTGATTTCCATTTCCGGGTTGTCCACGCCTTGTCGACTCCGCATCTTCCGCGCGAGGCGCGCCGGAGGCGTGACGGAAGGCGCCGGGCGGTTGAATTTCCAGACGCGATCGGGAAAACAGCCGCCGCGACGGCGGAAGGGGAGGGCAGGGCGGTGGTCTATTCCGCGTGCCGTTTCGCGCCCGCGCCCGATGACGACGGGGCGAACCGCATTTCGCCGGGCCGGCCCGCGGCCGCGTGGCACGGGCAGCCTTCGCCCGTCGCCGCGCGCGCCAGATTGCGCAGGATTCCGCACTCGCCGGCCTTGTGGCTGGCGCCGCACGATCTGCGCAGGGCGCGCAACTGTTCCTTGAGCAGGCGCAGCGATTCGATTTGCTGGCGGATGCGCACGATCTGCCGGTCGATCAGCCGGTTGACCTCGCCGCAGGCCAGTTCGGGGTCGGCCTGGAAGTGGCGCAGCAGGCGCACTTCCTGCAGGCCGATGCCAAGCGAGCGGCAATGGCGGATGAAATTGAGCTGCTTGAGATGCGTTTCGGTATAGCGCCGGTAGCCGTTCGTTTCGCGCATCGGCGTGTCGAGCAAGCCTTCCCTTTCGTAGAAGCGCACCGTCTGCACGTCACAATTGCCACATTCAGCGAGTTTGCCGATTCTCATGCCTGGAGTCCTGAAAAAGTGGAAAAAGAGAGTCCGCCGCGACGCGCGCGATGAAAAAGATTCGTATCGCCGTGGCTTGAACCGGGATTTTCGGATTCATCATAAAACGGACTCCGGTTTGAAACCCCGCCCTTCAGGGCGGTGCGAAGGCTGGAACCCCGGCCTGAAGGCCGGGGTTTCGACCGTAGCTACATGGGAGGGGTGCCAACCCCTTCCAAGTTCGTTCACAGCGGCAGGCATGAATGCCTGCCGCCAATTAGTTGCTCGAAAAAAACGCTTGACTCTATATTAGCTACAGATTGTGAAATGCGGGCAAAGTTTCCATGACCGAGACCGCGATGCCCGAATCCACGCTGCCCCGCGAAACCCTTCCGCGCCACGCCGTCGCCCGCGACGACGGCCGTTCGCCCTGTTGTCCGTCCTGCTGTTCGTCACGCGGTTCGTCTGTTTCCGCGCCGCCGGAATCGCCCCCGGCGACGCCGCCGCCCGGCGACGCGCGCCGGATACGCTATCGCATCGACAAGATGGATTGCCCGACCGAGGAACGGCTGATCCGCAAGCGGCTGGAACCCATGCGGGGCGTCGTTCGCCTCGATTTCGACCTGCTGGCCCGCGAGCTGACCGTCCATCACCAGCTCGACGATCCGCGGCCGATCGCGGCGGCGCTCGTTTCGCTGGACATGGCTCCCCGCCCGCTCGCTCCGTTTACGGACGGCGCGCCGGAAGCCGCGCCGCCGCCGGCGCTGGACGTCCGCCAGAAAATCGCGCTGACCGTCGGCGGCCTGGCTGCGGCGGGCGCCGAGGCCGTCGCCTGGACGACGGGGCGGGAGACTTCCTTGCCGGTCGCGGCACTGGCGGTCCTGTCGATTCTTTCCGCCGGCCTGCCGACGCTGAAGAAAGGCTGGATCGCGCTGAAGAACCGCGAACTCAACATCCATTTCCTGATGTTGCTGGCGATCCTCGGCGCGCTCGTCCTCGGCAACTGGCCGGAGGCCGCGATGGTGATCTTCCTGTTCGCGCTGGCCGAAACCATCGAGGGCCTGTCGCTCGAACGGGCGCGCCGGGCGATCCGCGCGCTGACCGCCCTGGCGCCGGACAGCGCCGAGGTGCTGGCGGACGGCGGATGGCGCGCGGCAAGGCCGGAGGAAGTCGCCGTCGGCAGCCGCATCCGCGTGCGCGCCGGGGCGCGCGTGCCGCTCGACGCGCGCGTCGAATCGGGACACGCGGCGCTCGACCAGGCGCCGATCACCGGCGAGAGCGTGCCGGTGGACAAGCGGCCCGGCGATCCGCTTTACGCTGGCAGCATCGTCGCCGACGGCGCGTTGGAAGCGATCGTGACCGCGCCCGCCGGGCAAAGCACGCTCGCGCGCATCGCCGCCGCCGTGCAAGAGGCGCAGGCGCAGCGCGCGCCGACGCAGCGCCTCGTCGATCGTTTTGCCCGCTTCTACACGCCGGCCGTCGTCGCGCTGGCCGTTCTCGCGGCCTCGCTCGGCCCCTGGCTGACGGGCGGGACGTGGAACGAATGGCTTTATCACGCGCTGGTCGTCCTGGTCATCGCCTGCCCGTGCGCGCTGGTGGTGTCGACGCCGGTCACGGTGGTCAGCGGCTTGGCGGCGGCGGCGCGGCGCGGCATTCTCGTCAAGGGCGGCGCGCATCTCGAACGCGGCCGCCTGCTGCGCGCCGTCGCGTTCGACAAGACGGGGACATTGACCCTGGGCCGGGCGGCGCTGACCGACGTCGTCGCGCTGGACGATTCCCCCGCCGGACAGGCCCTGCGCATCGCCGCCAGCCTCGACGAACAGACGACGCACCCGCTCGCCCAGGCGCTCGTCGGCGGCTGGCGGGAACGGCGGCCGGACGAGCCGCCGCTGCCGGTCGGCGATTTCCGGGTCTTGCCGGGACGCGGCGTCCGCGGCGTCGTCGACGGGCGGGAATGGACGCTCGGCAACCGCCGTCTGGCCGAGGAACGCGGCGCCGGCTCGCCGGCGCTGGCGGCCCGTCTGGCGGAATTCGAGCGGGCGGGCAAAACGGCGGCCGTGCTGTTTTCGGCGGCCGGTCCGGCGGCGCTGTTCGGATTCGCCGATCCGCCCCGGCCCGAAAGCGCCCAGGCGGTGGCCGAGCTTGCCGCGCTGGGCGTGCGCTCGATCCTGCTGACCGGCGACAGTCAGGCCGCCGCGCGGGCGGTCGCCGAGCGCCTCGGCATCGCGGAAGCGCGCGGCGACCTGCTGCCGGAGGACAAACAGGCCGCGATCGGCGAACTGAAAGCGCGCCACGGCGGAATCGGCATGGTCGGCGACGGCGTCAACGACGCGCCGGCGCTGGCCCGCGCGGACGTCGGCCTGGCCATGGGCGCGGCCGGCGCCGCGAGCGCGCTGGAAACGGCCGACGTCGCCATCATGGACGACGATCCGCGCAAGGCGGCGGCCTTCATCCGCCTGAGCCGGCGCACGGCGGCGCTCCTCCGGCAAAACATCGCCCTCGCGCTGGGCATCAAGGCCGTTTTCCTCGGCCTGGCGCTGGCCGGTCAGGCGACGCTGTGGATGGCCGTGTTCGCCGACGTGGGCGCCAGCCTGCTGGTCGTCTTCAACGGCCTGCGCCTGTTGCGCGAGTAATCCCGATCGCCGAAAATCACTCTTGGCTTTTTTCCGATTCTTCCTTTTTCCGGCTTTCTTCTCGCCCGTTTTCCATGCCGCTCATCCACCAATCGCTGTTCAACCGCCGCTTTCTCGAACAGCGTGTCGCCCGGCGGCCAACGCCGGAAGCGCACAAGAAAATCCTCCACGACTGGGCGGAGACCATTCGCGGCGGTCTCATCCACAAGCAAAAGGAAAGCGAAATCCGCGGCGCGTTCATCCAGCGGTTTTTTGTCGACCTGCTGGGTTACACGCCTTTCGGTTCCGGCCAGGATCGCTGGACGATCAGCGACGAGAGGCGCACCGGCGGCGGTTCGGCGGACACGGCGCTGGGATTTTTCGACGACCGGGGCAAAACCGTCGTCGCGCCGGTGGAATTGAAGGGCGCGGACACTCCCGACCTGGACGCCATCATGCCCGGCAGGTACAAGAGCGCCGTCGCGCAGGTGTGGGAATACGCGATGGACACGCCGGGATGCCGATTCATGCTGGTTTCCAACATGATCGAAATCCGGCTCTATGCCGTCGGCCATACCCGGCAGGTCTGCGAGCGTTTCGAGATTCTGGAACTCGCCGATTCGGACGCGGCCTATTGGCGTTTCCGCCTGCTGCTCGACGCCGACCGTCTTTTGACCGGCGCGACCGCCGATCTCCTGAAGGACAGCGCGAAGGCCGAGAAGGAAATCACCGGCAAACTTTATGCCGATTACAAAACCTGGCGCATCGATCTGTTGATCGCCGCGATGCAAAAAAGCGGCAAGGACGCCATCGAACTCATCGGGCCGGTGCAAAAGCTGCTCGACCGCGTGCTGTTCATCGCCTTCGCCGAGGATCGCGGCCTGTTGCCGCCCAAATCGCTGGTCAATGCCGGCGGCTACCGCGACCCCTACAACCCGCGCCCGGTATGGCAAAACTTTCTCGGCCTGTTCCGCGCCATCGACAAGGGCAACAGGGAACTCGGCATCCCCGCCTATAACGGCGGCCTGTTCGCTTCCGACGCCGCGCTGGACGAGTTGCCCATTTCGGACGAAGCGTGCCGGATTTTCAGTGAAATCGGAGAATACGATTTCGCCGAGGATGTCTCGGTGTCCGTGCTTGGCCATATCTTCGAGCAATCGGTGAGCGATCTCGAACAATTGCGCGAACTGGCCGGCAGCGGGAATTTCACGCTGGAGACGCTGGAAAAAGAAGCGCGGGCGGCGAGCGCCCTGAATGGCAAGCGCAAGGAAGAGGGCGTCGTGTATACGCCCGACGTCATCACCCGCTTCATCGCGGACAAAACGCTGGGCGCGTATCTCGAACGCGAGCGGGAAAATATCCGTCAATCGTTCATCGCGGCGGATGGCGGCTGGAGAGCGCCGACGAAGGCCGAAAGCTCCGCCTATGTCGATAAAAAGAAAACCAGGGCAACGCAGAACGCCAAGCTGAAAGACGCCAGCCGTCTGGTGGAATTCCTGTTCTGGATGGCATGGCGCGAGCGTTTGCAAACGGTGCGCGTGGTCGATCCCGCCTGCGGTTCCGGGGCGTTTCTGGTGGCGGCCTTTGAAGTGCTCGATGCGGAATATCACAGCGTGAACGAGCAGATTCAGGCGATCACCGGCAATCCCGATCTGTTCGACATCAACCGGGAAATCCTCAACGGCAACCTTTACGGCGTCGACCTGAACCCGGAAAGCATCGAGATCACCAAGCTGTCGCTATGGCTGAAAACCGCGCGGAGCGGCAAGCCGCTGGAAAGTCTCGAAGCCAATTTGTGCGTGGGCAACAGCCTGATCGCCGACGCGGCATGGACGGATCGGCCCTTCGATTGGCGGGCGGTTTTTCCACGGGTTTTCGCCGAGGGCGGTTTTGACGTCGTGCTGGGCAATCCGCCCTATGTGCGCATGGAACGCCTGAAGGCTTTCAAGCCGTATCTGGAGAAAAACTATGCGGTCGCCAGCGACCGCGCCGACCTGTATTGCTATTTCTACGAGCTGGGCGTCTCGCTGCTGAAACCGGGCGGCCATCTGGGCTACATTTCATCGTCCACTTTCTTCAAGACCGGTTCCGGCGAGCCGTTGCGGCGCTATTTGCTGGAAAACTCCGCGCTCAAAATCCTGATCGACTTCGGCGACATTCAGGTGTTCGAAGGCGTGACCACGTATCCGGCCATCGTCGTGCTCGAACGGGGCGGTCAGGGCGGGGAGATCGCCTATCTGGCCCTGGGCAGGGAGATGCCGGAGAGTTTGGCGATGGA
>JAIRPF010000063.1 GCA_031257115.1 Accumulibacter sp. | reverse complement strand
GGCTGGAACCCCGGCCTGGAAGGCCGGGGTTTCGACCGTGGCTACCTGGGAGGGGTGCCAACCCCTTCCAGGTTCGTTCACAGCGACAGGCATGAATGCCTGTCGCTAATGAGTTGCTGGCCATTCCCCTTGAGATCCTCCGATCCGCGATGAACTCCCCCGTCCGTCATTACGAGCGAAGCGAAGCCATCCCGTCCTCGCCTCGTCACGGTCATTCCGGATTGCCACGGCGCTACGCGCCTCGCAATGACGAGCGCGGCGCCGCCCTTCGCGGATCATTGCGAAGGGAGTGGCCATGCGCAAAGCAATTTTCGACATCCCGTCATGACGGGTTACCGCTTGACGCGCTTTCCGGTCAAACGATTTCGTAATCGCCCAGATTGACTTTCCGGAAAGTCACTTTCTCGTATTTCCTGTCCTTGGGCACGGGATACGTGCAGTCGAATCCCATTTTCGCGCCGAAGCCGCCGTCCGTGACCGGATTCAGCTCGTGTCCGCGAGCGCCAGGGATGATGATGACGTCCCTGGCGGGATCGCAGCGGGTCGCCAGCGCCCTTTCCACTTCCTCGGGGTCTTCGATATCCACGTCGCTGTTGACCGCCGTCACCATCTGCAACGGCGCGAACGCGGCAAACGTGGCGAGTATCGCGTTTTTCGACAGGCCATCGATCGGCGGGTCGATCTGGATGATGACGTGGTAATGGCTGCCGCCGTGCGTCATGTAGACCTTCTTCAGCCCCTTGACCTGCCTCGATACCGTCTGGAATATGTTCGCCTCGACGCCGAGTCCCACGGAATTCCAGACTTCCTTGCCGGGGAGCAGGGCGCTGACGATCGGGTTCCGGCAATGGGTGATGGCCTTGACGCGCACCACCCAGCGGTCGTCCCTGGCGGCGTAGTAACCGCTCACTTCGCCGAACGGGCCTTCCGGCTCGCGGACGTGGGGCAGTATTTCCGCTTCCATGATGAGCTGCGCGTCGGCGATTCCCTCCGGGGCGACGGTCTTGCTCCTGCACAGCCGCGCGGGTTCTCCCAGGAGATACGAGGCCACGCCCAGCTCGTCGACGTCGATCGGCGCGGCGGCGCTGGGCGTGATCGCGGCGACGTAGTAGGCGGCGTCCACGCCGTTGTTGATGGTGATTTCCAGCGGCTCGCCCCTGGCCTCGGCGCGTTCATGGTAATCGCGCAGATGCCGGCCGATGTCCATCAGCAGTCCCAGCCGGTCCTTGCCCTTGACCATCAGCCGATGGATGGACGTGTTGCGCACGCCTGTGTCGGGATCCCTGGCGATGACCACGCAGTTGGAGAAATACGGCCCGCCGTCTTGCAGGGCGAAGGTCGGCACGGGGATTTTTCCGAGATCGACCTCATCCATCACGATTTCCTGCGCGGGCGCGTTTTCGACGATGACGGGTGGCGCGCAATCCTGGGACAGGCTTTGCATGGCGCGCGAGAACAGGAACGGCAGCTCGGCCCGGTCGACGCCGAACAGGCTGGCCAGGTTGTCCCGGTTCCACCAAAGCCCGATCGACAACGGAAACTCGCTTCCCTTGACCTTCTCGAACAGCACGGCCTTGCCGCCTTCATAAGCCCTGGCGATTCCCGCCAGCTCATGCACGGGATCGACCTCGCTCCTGACTCTCGCCAGACGGCCTTCCCGCGCCAGTTTTTCCAGACTCTTCCGGTAATCCATCTTCCTTGCTCCTTCGATTTTGTTTTGCCGTTTCTTCCGGGCGGATTTTATATCGGCTTCCGGCGTCCCTAGAAAAAAGAAACCATGAAAAGCATCCCGTCATTCCTCCGGACGCCGGAATCCGGGAGGTATGTTTTACCGGCCGCCGTTTCGGGTCACGATTTTCGGAATGATCCGCGCTCGATGCGGTACCATCCCGCCAGGAACACGGACGCAAGGATGTCGACACTTTCCCAAACGTTGATGCGGGCGCTCGATCCGGCGCGCAGCGCCGTCGTCGAGGCGTGCGCGGGCAGCGGCAAGACGTGGCTGCTGGCCTCGCGCGTCGTGCGCCTGCTGCTGGCGGGCGTCGCGCCCGGTTCCATTCTGGCGATCACTTTCACGCGCAAGGCGGCGCGCGAGATCGAGGAGCGCGTGGTCGACTGGCTGCGGCATTTGGCGACCGGCGGCGAGGCGGACGTCGCGGCGTTTCTCGCCGAACGCGGCGTGGACGCGGACGGCTCCACGCTGCGCGCGGCGCGCGGGCTGTATGAAAACGTCCTGACGGCCCGGCCGGCGCTGACGGTCAACACCTTTCACGGCTGGTTTCTGCGGCTCGTCGATGCCGCGCCGCTGTCGGCCAATCTCGCCGGGACAGCGTTGGTGGAATTCGATTCACGCCTGTTCGACGATCTGTGGCAATCGTTCGCCGCCGAATTGGCGAAACGCCCGGAAAGCGAGCCGGCGCGCGCCTTCGTCGGCCTGCTCGACGCCGCCGGGCTGGACTCCGCGCGGCGGCTGATGCGCAAAGCCTTCGACCGCCGCGGCGAATGGCTGGCGATCGGCGAGGCGGTTGGCGAGGACGGCGCCGCGCTCGCGCGATTTCTCGCCCGCGCGCTCGGCGAACGGCTCGGCGCGGGCGAGCCGGGCGAGGCGCTGGCCGGGTTTTTCGCGGAGGACTGGGAGAGCGATGCCCAGGCTTATCTTGGCTTCCTCGAAACGGGCGGGCTGAAGAGCGATCGGGACGCGGCGGCGAATCTGCGCGCCGCCCTGGATTCCGGCCTGCGCCGGAACGACGGAGAAGCGTTCGAAAGGGTACGCGCCGCGCTATTGACCAAGGAAAACACGCTGCGCGCGAGAAAGCCCGGCCGGGCGCTCGACGAGCGTCTCACGCCGGACGGCGCGGCGCGCTTCCTCGACCTGCACGCGCGGCTCGGCGCGCGCGTGCTCGATGGCCTCGAACGGCAGGCGGCGGAGCGCGTCCTGTCCCTCAACCGGCAGGCGTATGCCGTGTTCGCCGCTTTTCTCGATCACGTCGGGGTGTTCAAGCGCGCGCGCCGGCAAATCGATTTCACCGACGCCGAATGGCAGGTGCTGCGCCTGCTGCGCGACGGCGAAACGGCGGCTTTCCTCCAGGCGCGTCTCGACGCGCGCTACCGGCACGTGCTGCTCGACGAATTCCAGGATACCAACCCGCTGCAATGGCAAATCCTGCGCGCGTGGTTCGACGCCTATTCGGACGCGGACCGCCCGCGCGTTTTCCTGGTCGGCGACCCCAAGCAATCGATCTACCGTTTCCGCCGCGCCGAACCGGGCCTTTTTTCGGTGGCCGCCGATTTCCTGCAACGCGAATTCGCGGCGGTACGTTGCGAGCTGGACGCGACGCGGCGCAACGCGCCGCCGATCGTCGACGCGGTCAACGCCCTGTTCCTCGGCGCGCCGGAGTTTGAACCCTTCCGCGCGCAATCCTCGCTGGCCGGCGGCCTGCCGGGCCGTGTCGAGCTGCTGCCGCTGTGCGCGCGCGCCGCCAGGCAGGCCGCGCCCGAACGGCGGGACCTGCGCGATCCGTTGCTCGAACCGGACATCGCGCCCGAAGATCAGCGCCGCGAGGAAGAAGCCAAGCTGCTGGCGGCGAAAATCGCCGAAATTGTCGGCCGGTGGCGGATCGAAGCGCCGGGCGCGGACGGCGGCGTCGTCCGGCGCGCGGCGCGCTATGGCGATTTCATGCTGCTGGTCCGCTCGCGCACGCACCTGGCATGTTATGAGCGCGCGCTGGCGGCGGCGGGGATCGCGTTCGACGCTGGCTCGCGCGGCGGCTTGCTCGACGCGCTGGAAGTGCGCGACATCGTGGCCCTGCTCGAATTCCTGGTCACGCCGGTCGACGGCCTGAAGCTCGCGCACGCGCTGCGTTCGCCCCTGTTCGCCTGCGACGACGGCGACCTGGCGGCGGTGGCCGCCGCCGTCGCCGCGTCCGGAGACGCGGGCGGCAAGCGCGGCGCGGCGTGGTGGCCGTGTCTCGCGGCCCTGGCCGAAACGGGTTCCGCCGGCCCGCGCCTCGCCCGCGCGGCGCGCCTGCTCGGCGACTGGCTGCGCGCCGCCGGGCAATTGCCGGCGCACGATCTCATCGACCGCATCTACCACCGGGGCGAAGTCCTCGCGCGCTATCGCCTGGCCGTGCCGGCCGCCGCCGCGCCGGCCGTCGAAGCCAACCTGCGCGCGCTGCCCCTGCTGGCGCTCGACCTCGACGGCGGGCGCTATCCCAGCCTGCCGCGCTTCATCGACGCCTTGCGCGAACTGCGCGAAGCCGACGCCGGCGACGCGCCGGACGAGGGCCGAATCGAGGCGGAAGAGGGCGAAACGGAGGCGGGCCGCGTGCGCCTCCTCACCATCCACGGCGCCAAGGGACTCGAAGCGCCGATCGTCTGGCTGCTCGGCGCCAACGAATCGCCGCGCGGCAATGAGGCCTGGGACGTGCTCGTCGACTGGCCGCCAGAGGCCGCCGCGCCGCGCCATTTCTCCTTCTTCGGCCGTGGGGAAGACCGCGCCGTGGCGCTCGGCGCCCTGTTCGACGCCGAGGCCGCCGCCGCGCGGCGCGAGGAACTCAACCTGCTTTACGTGGCGGTCACGAGGGCGCGGCAGGTATTCATCGCCAGCGGTATCGAAAACAGCCGGGCGGGAGAAGGCACGCCGTACCGCCTGCTGGAAAAGGCGCTCGAAAAGTTGGGTAGCCCCGGTGTTTACGGCGACGCGCTGCCAACGGCGGCACCGCCCGATGAACCGCCGCCGCCGGAAGAAACACGCGGCGCGGCCGAGGCGCTGCCCGCCGTCGGCGAACGCCGGCCGGAGGCGCGAGGCGGCGAGCGCTTCGGCATCCTGCTGCACGCCCTGCTCGAACGCCGCACGCAGGACGGCGAAACGGCGGCGTGGTGGAAGGCGCTCGGCTTCACCGAAAGAGAATACCGGCAAGCGCTGCCGGTTGCCGAACGCCTGCTGGCGGCCGGCCACCTGCGGCGCTTCTTCGCCCCGGAGCGCCATCGCCGCGCCTGGAACGAGATCGAACTCGCCGACGGCGACGGCGCTCTGTTGCGCATCGACCGGCTGGTCGAATTCGACGACGGCCTCTGGGTGCTCGACTACAAAAGCTCCGGCAGCGACACCCCGCGCCTCGCCAGCTACCGCGCGCAAGTCGCCGCCTACTGCCGCGCGGCCGCCGCCGCGTTTCCGGGACGCGCGGTGCGCGGCGCGCTGCTGTTCGCCGACACGGAACTGGTCGAAGTGGATTGGGAGCGCGAAGAAACGGCTGGCGCGACGAGAAACTGAAAAAGCAATTTACCGCGACGAGCACGATGGGCGCGGCGGGGAGCGAAGAGCGTTAGCCGCGACAGACACGGCGGAAAACGAAGGAGGGTATTTCATTCCATCCCTGAATCACCCGCGCTCTTGCCAAGCGCGACGGGTATCGCTGGACGGGAATTGATTACATTTTCATGGAGGCGCGAGCCGGAGTCGAACCGACCTACACGGATTTGCAATCCGGTGCATAACCGCTTTGCTATCGCGCCGCAACTACAAACAAAAAAAGCCGCGAGGCTTTTCCTGGAGGAACGGGAGCGGGAAACGAAACTGAAGCCAACGAAAACCTTTTCAATAACCACTTGAAAACAAATGACTTTTTGTTTCCCCTATCCTCTGAAGCGATCCTGATTATAGACTTGTTCCGGACTCATGACAAGCCAGCCCGCGCGTGAGCCTCTTTCCGTTCATGGAGACTGTTCCACGACACCGGCAATCCTGGGCGGGTCTGTCGTGAGTTCGGTACGAAAAAGACGCTCCGGCGCGGATTGTTTTTTGCCGATCCGGAGACCGGCCAGCTTTCTCCCGATGACGGACGAGCCGTCCCCGATGCCGTTCATGGACATCCGATCCGGGGCGCGAAGGGCTAGAATTCGGCTTGCGGCTTTGAAAGCCTTTTTTGTCGGGCCTTCCCGTTTTTCCTTTGTCATCCCGGTTCATCCAGCCTGCGTCCAAGCGCGCCCGTCGAGACCCAGACCCCCATGTGCCCACCCGCGCCGACCGAATCCTCCGCCCCGCGAGAAAACGTTTCCCTCGCGCCATTCAACACGCTGGCCCTGCCGGGCCGGGCCGGGCGCTACGCGCGCGTCACGGCGGACGGGCAACTGGTAGCGTTCGTCGGCGACCGGCGGCGCTTCGTCCTCGGTGGCGGCAGCAACCTGGTGCTGACCGGGGATTTCGACGGCCTTGTCCTGCACATGGCGATTCCCGGCCGGACGCTGGCCGGGGAGGACGCCGAGGCGTGGTACGCGCGCGCCGGAGCCGGCGAAAACTGGCACGACTTCGTGCAGTGGACGCTGGCGCGGGGCTGGCCGGGACTGGAAAATCTGTCCTTGATTCCCGGCACGGCCGGCGCCGCGCCGATCCAGAACATCGGCGCCTACGGACTGGAAGTGGGCGAGCGCTTCCACTCCCTGGCCGCCGTCGACATGCGGTCCGGCAAGACCGTGGATTTCGACCGCGCCGCCTGCCGCTTCGGCTACCGCGACAGCGTGTTCAAGCGGGAAGGCTGGCATCTCACCGGGCGTTTCGTCGTCACCGGGGTCACTTTCCGCTTGCCGAAACGCTGGCAACCCGTCGCCGACTACGCCGACCTTGCCGGGGAACTGGCCGAACGCGGCATCGCGCGGCCCGACGCCCGGCAGATCGCCGACGCGGTCATCGCGGTGCGCCGGCGCAAGCTGCCCGACCCGGCGCGGTTGCCCAACGCCGGCAGTTTTTTCCAGAATCCGCGGGTCGACGCCGGGACGGCCAGCCGCCTGCGGACGGCGTTTCCGGATTTGCCGCTTTACCCGCAGCCCGATGGCCGTGTCAAGCTCGCCGCCGGCTGGCTGATCGAACGGGCCGGCTGGAAAGGCCGTGACCTGGGGCCGGCCGGCATGTACGAAAAACAGGCGCTGACGCTGGTCAATCGCGGCGGCGCGACCGGCGTCGACGTGATCGCGCTGATGCGCGCCGTGCAGCGCGACGTGCGCGCCCGGTTCGGCGTCGACTTGACGCCGGAGCCGGTATTCCTGTGATTCCATTCCGCGACAAGAACGACACCTCGCCGGCTTCGCCGCGCCGCAAAGTCAACCGCGACGAGCACGACGGTCACGGCGGGGAGAAAAGCGATTTCCTGTTTTTCGCCGTGCCCGTCGTGTTTATCGTGGTTAAAGTTTTTTGCCTTTCGCCATGCCCGCCGCGATCAACCGTTTTTTGCCCTGTTTTTCGTCGAAAAACCTCAAGAAAATCCGGCCTGACCCGTTATCTCAAGCCATAAGCCTTGGTCGCGGCCGTTTTTGACGCGGGAGCCGCCGGAGCGCGGGAATACGGGGGCCGGCATTTCACCTGATGTAGCGCCGTTTCCCGCTCTTCTCCGCGTCTTTCCAGCCTTTTCCCGTATCCGCCGCGTCGACTCCGGCATCCATCGTCGAGCTTGGGGAACACCCTTGAAGGTTACGAAAAACAACATCGTCAACCGGTACCAGGCCTTCGGGTCTCTCGGACCGCTGTCGGCCCACAACGAGAGCGCGGGAACCGAGCCTGTCCATATGATCGTCGCCGAGCGTCAGGCGTCGGCGCGCGAACAGCCGGACGCGCAGCGTCAGACGCAGAAGGCTATCCGGCAAGACGCCGCGCGGCTCCCCGGCGAGGAACGCCGCAAACGCGATCGCCGTCAGCAGCAGGTCAACATCCTGCTCGATACGCGCGTCACGCCCAGCCGGCGGCAGCACCCGTCGATCGACGAAAAGGCTTGATCGGCGGGCTTGACCGGGCTTGACCGGGCTTGACGCGGCCCGATCAGCGCGCTGCGATCAGGCGCGCGCCGAGCGCCACGAAGATCGTTCCCGCCAGCCGGTCGAGCCACACGCCCGCGCGCGCGTGCCGTTGCAGCCAAACCCCCACGCTTCCGGAAAAATGGCCGAGCAGCCCGAACAGCAGCGCCGCCTGCGCGGTAAACACGATGCCGAGCTGCGCCGTCTGCCAGCCGGCGTGGCTCCGTTCGGCGGCGACGAATTGCGGCAGGAAGGAGAGGAAAAAAAGCACTACCTTGGGATTGATGGCGTTGGCCAGCAGGCCCCTGGCGAACAGGCGGGAAAGCGACTCGCCGGCGCTTGGCGCCATCGCCGCCCGCGCCTCGCCACGGCTCCGGAGCGCGCGGACGCCGAGCCAGACGAGGTACAGGCCGCCGCCGATCCGGAGCGCCAGAAAAGCCATCGGCGACGCGGCGATCAGGGCGCTGACGCCGAGCGCCGCCAGCAGGGTGTGGCTCAGACAGCCGAAACCGCAGCCCAGCCCGAAGGCGACGCCCGCGGCGCGCCCGCGCGACATGCCGAAGCCCAGCACCATCAGATTGTCCGGCCCCGGAGAAACGGTGATCACCACCGCCGCGGCCAGGAAACCGAGGAATTGATCCAGCGCCAGCAGCATGATTTTCGCGCGCCGGTCAGACGATCACGGTTCGCGCTTCGCCGTCCCGGCGCGCTTCGATGCGGCCGATTTCGACGGCGTCCTCGCCGGCGGCGCGCAGCAGCGCCAGCGCCCGCCCGGCGTTTTCCCCGGCCACCACGACGCACAGGCCGATGCCGCAGTTGAAGACGCGGCGCATCTCGGCCTCCGCCACGTTGCCGGCCTCTTGCAGCCACTCGAAGATTCGCGGCCTCCGCCACGCCGAGGCGTCGATCACCGCCTTGACGGACGCTGGCAGGACGCGCGGCACGTTCTCGGTCAGGCCGCCGCCGGTGATGTGCGCCATGCCCTTGACCGGCAGTTCGGCCATCAGGGCCAGCATCGATTTCACGTAGATGCGGGTCGGTTCCATGAGCGCGTCGGCGAGCGCGCGCGCCTTTCCGTCGGATTCGTCGAACGGCGCGAGGAGATCGGGCCGGGCCACGGCGAGAATTTTGCGCGCCAGCGAATAGCCGTTGGAATGCAGCCCCGACGAGCGCAGGCCGAGCACCGCGTCGCCCGGCGCGATGTCCCGCCCGGTGATGATTTTCGACTTCTCCACCACGCCGACGGCGAAACCGGCGAGGTCGTATTCGCCCTCCGGGTACATGCCCGGCATCTCCGCCGTCTCGCCGCCGACCAGCGCGCAACCGGCGAGTTCGCAGCCCCTGGCGACGCCGCCGATGACGCTCGCCGCCGTATTCACGTCGAGCTTGCCGCAGGCGAAATAATCGAGGAAGAACAGCGGCTCGGCGCCCTGCACCAGCACGTCGTTGACGCTCATCGCCACGAGGTCGATGCCAACCGTGCCGTGGCGTTCAAGCTCGAACGCCAGCTTCAGTTTTGTGCCCACCCCGTCCGTTCCGGAGACCAGTACCGGCTCGCGGTAGCGCCTGGGCACCTCGAACAGCGCGCCGAAGCCGCCGATCCCGCCGAGCACGCCCTCGCGCAAGGTTTTCCGGGCAAGCGGCTTGATGCGTTCGACGAGCGCGTCGCCAGCGTCGATGTCGACGCCGGCGTCGCGGTAGGAAAGGGAAGGCAAAAAGGAAGGCGGAGGGGAAGGCGGCGTAGACGGCGGAGTCATCTTGGAATTCCGAACGAGGTTTGCGCGCACGGCGGTGGTAAAATTCGCGTCCTACCGTGAAAAACTTTCAAATTCTATCCGAAATCCTGGCCACGCGCGCGTTCGACGCCGCCTTTCCCCGCCCCCGATGCGCCAACTGATCCTCGATCTGCTGCCGGAAAACCCGCCCAGTCTCGATAATTTCGTTCCCGGCGGGAACGCCGAGACCGTCGCCGCGCTGTTTTCCTGGATCGCGCCGGAAAACCGGGAGACTTCGCTGCTGCTGTACGGCGAATCCGGTTCCGGCAAGACGCATCTTTTGCGCGCCTGCGCGGACGACTACCGCGACGCCGCCGCCGCGCCGGGGCTGGAGGACGCCGCGGCCCTCGGCGGCGGATCGCGGCGCGTCGCCGTCGACAACGTCGAGGCGCTCGACGGCGCGGGGCAGATCGCCCTGTTCGAGCTGTTCAACCGGCTGCGCGCGGCGGGCGGCCGCCTGCTCACGGCGGCCGCCCGCCCGCCGCGTGACCTCTGCCTGCGCGAGGATTTGCGCACCCGCCTGGGTTCCGGCCTGGTCTACCGCCTGACTCCGCTCTCCGACGAGGAGAAGCGGGCCGCCCTGGCGGCGCAAGCGGCGGCGCGCGGCCTGGCGCTGCCGCCGGGCGCGCTCGATTACCTGCTGTCCCGCGCGGCGCGCGACATGCGCCACCTGACGGGCATCCTCGCCGCGATCGACCGCCATTCCCTGGAATGCAAGCGGCCGGTCACGCTGCCCCTGCTGCGCGAAATCCTGCAACGCCTTCCCGGTGACGCGCCATGAACCTCGCCCTGTTCGACCTCGACAATACGCTGTTGTCCTGCGACAGCGATTACGAATGGACGCAATTCCTGATCGGCAAGGGGGCGGTCGACGCCGTGACGTTCGCGGCGAAAAACGACCGGTTCTACGCGCAATACCTGGCCGGCACGCTGGACATCGGCGAATTCCTGGACTTCCAGTTGCGCCCCCTCGCCAGCCATCCGCGCCGGCGGCTCGACGCCTGGCATCGGGAATTCATGGCCGGGCGCATCCTGCCGGCCATCGGCGGCAAGGCGCGCGCGCTGGTCCGGCGGCATCTGGACGGCGGCGACCTGTGCGCGCTGGTCACCGCCACCAACAGCTTCGTCACCGGCCCGATCAGCCTGGAATTCGGCATCGCCAACATGATCGCCACGGTTCCGGCGCAGGAAAACGGCCAGTTCAACGGGCAGGTGCGCGGCGCGCCGTCCTTCCGCGAGGGCAAGGTCGCGCGCGTCGAAGCCTGGCTGGAGGCGATGGGCTTCTGGTGGAGCAGCTTCGGGCGGACGTGGTTCTACAGCGATTCGCACAACGACCTGCCGCTCCTGTCGAAGGTCAGCGACCCGGTCGCCGTCGACCCGGACGGCGCCTTGCTCGCCCACGCGCGCGAGGCCGGCTGGACGGTGCTCAGTCTGCGCGAGTGATCGATCCCAATTCCAGTTCCAAACCGCCCATCGAGAATCCACGTTCCATTTTTATCCGTATTCCAAGCGATGATTCGTCAACTCATTTCACGGGTCTTCGGCCGCGGGCCGGGGAAACCCGCCGTGGTTCCCAGCGCGAGGCACGGCATCCGCCGCGAAGCGATCAGCAACGGCAGCCGGCGCGTCGTCGAAACGCTCCAGGACAGCGGCTACGAGGCTTTCGTCGTCGGCGGCGCGGTGCGCGACCTGCTGGCCGGCATCGCGCCCAAGGACTTCGACGTCGCCACCGACGCCACGCCCGAACAGGTGCGCCGCTGTTTCCGGCGCGCGCGCCTCATCGGCCGGCGCTTCCAGATCGTGCACGTCACGATGGGCCAGGAGATCGTCGAAGTCACCACCTTCCGCGGCCACCACGACCAGCGCGACGGCCCGCGCGCGCAAACCGACGCGCAGGGCCGCGTGCTGCGCGACAACGTCTTCGGCTCGCAGAAGGAAGACGCGGCGCGGCGCGACTTCACGGTCAACGCGCTGTATTACGACCCGGTGGCGGAAACGGTGACCGACTACCATCACGGACTGGACGACCTCGAACGCAAGACGCTGCGCATGATCGGCGATCCGGCCACGCGCTACCGCGAAGACCCGGTGCGCATGTTGCGCGCCGTGCGCCTGGCGGCCAAGCTGGATTTCGTCATCGACGCCGGCACGCAGCGGCCGATCGGCGAACTGGCCGGATTGATCGAAAACGTGCCGCCGTCGCGCCTGTTCGACGAAATGCTCAAGCTGCTCACATCGGGGCACTCGCTCAAATGCCTCCAGCGCTTGCGCGCCGAGGGGCTGCACCACGGCCTGCTGCCGCTGCTCGACGTGATCGTCGAACAGCCGCTCGGCAAGCGTTTCGTCACGCTGGCGCTGGAAAACACCGATCGGCGCGTGCGCGAAGGCCGGCCGATCTCGCCGGGCTTCCTGTTCGCCACGCTGCTCTGGAACGAAGTCCTGGCCCGGTGGGAGGCGCTCAAGGCCGGCGGCGAGCGCCCGATTCCCGCGCTCCACGAAGCCATGAACGAGACGCTCGACGCGCAGGCGGAAAAACTGGCCATCACCCGGCGCGTCGCCAGCGACATCAAGGACATCTGGGCGATCCAGCCGCGCTTCGAAGTGCGTTCCGGCAAGCGCCCCTATGGCCTGCTGGAGCAGCCGCGCTTCAAGGCCGCCCTCGATTTCCTGCTGATGCGCGCCGAATCGGGCGAAACGGACGCCGCGCTGGGCCAATGGTGGCAGGATTTCCTCGACGCCGACGGCCCGAAACGCGTCGCCATGCTGCTCGAACAAACGCCCGCCGCGCCCAAAAAACGCCGCCACCGCAAACGCAAACCGGCGGCGAACGCGGCGGAAGTCGAAAGCGAAGGCGAAACTCATTAGTCACGGAGAGAAACAGGAGAGAAAAGCGATCACCCACGACGAACACGGCGGGCGCGACAAAAAGCGGGAACGAAAAGCCCCGACCACGGCAAGCGCGGCGGAAAACGATCAACCACGGCGGACACGGCGGGCACGGCGAAAAAGCGAAAGGCGAAAGAAAGCCCTCGCCATTCCGGCGGAAATCCCTCTCATCCCCGCGAAACCCTCATCATTCCAACGAAAGTCCCCATCATCCCACTCCCCTCGTCATTCCCGCGAAAGCGGGAATCCAGCGCGTAAACTCCGGCGCGAAGCGCCGCTGAACAAGCCTCCCTCCTGAGGAAGGTGGCCCGCGGCGAAGCCGCGGGTCGAAGGAGTCAGGCGGTCGAGGAAGCCGTTAGACGCCTGAATTTCCAAACGCGAATGCCATGAACGAACTCGATTCCGACGATCAAGGGCATGACGTGGAACGCCAGACGCACCGCGCCCCTTTCGATTCGTGTCACAATGCGCCTTTGAAGCAGCCATTGAATTGGAAATGGAATAAACCATGAAAAAGATCGTCATCCTGGCAATCATTGGCGCTCTGGGTCATTACGCCTACGGCAAACTTGGCGGTCTTTGAATGAATCATGGACGCAATTGTCAGCAAGCGAAATATTGTTCCCGGATGCGCTCGTGTGAAGAAGCGCTCTGGTTTCTCAAAAACTGTCCCAATACAAAGATGGATGGCGACAACGACGGTATTCCCTGTGAAAAACAATGGTGCCGTCAGTGAAGACATATCAGGATTGATTACAACATGAAACTCCTCGTCATCGGTTCCGGCGGACGCGAACACGCCTTGGCGTGGCGGCTCGCCAAGTCTCCCGGCTTGCAGAAAATTTACGTCGCGCCCGGCAACGCCGGCACGGCGCATGAGATCGAGATGGAAAATCTGCCCGTCACCGATCCCATCGCCCTGGCCGATTTCGCCGAAAAGGAAAAAATTTACCTCACCGTCGTCGGCCCGGAAGCGCCGCTGGCCGCCGGGATCGTCAACGTCTTCCGCGCGCGCGGCCTGAAAATCTTCGGCCCGACAAAAGAAGCCGCGCAACTGGAAAGTTCAAAGGATTTCGCCAAGCGGTTCATGAAACGGCACGGCATCCCGACGGCGGCTTTCATGACCTTCTCCGACGCCAGGATGGCGCACGCCCACGTTGATCGCAAGGGCGCGCCGATCGTCATCAAGGCCGATGGCCTCGCCGCCGGCAAGGGCGTCGTCGTGGCCATGACCCTCGCGGACGCGCACCGCGCCATCGACGACATGCTCTCCGGCAACACACTCGGAGAGGCCGGCGCGCGCGTGGTCGTCGAAGACTATCTGGACGGCGAGGAAGCGAGCTTCATCGTCATGGTCGACGGCAAGAACGCGCTGCCGCTCGCGTCGAGCCAGGATCACAAGCGGATCTTCGACGGCGACAAAGGCCCCAATACCGGCGGCATGGGCGCGTATTCGCCCGCGCCCGTGGTCACGCCGGAGATACATGCGAAGGTCATGCGCGAGATCATCCTGCCGACGGTGCGCGGCATGGCCGCCGACGGCATTCCCTACACGGGTTTTCTCTACGCCGGCCTGATGATCGGCAAGGACGGCTCGGTCAGGGTCGTCGAGTTCAACTGCCGCCTGGGCGATCCGGAAACGCAGCCGATCATGATGCGCATGAAATCCGACCTGCGGGTACTGTTCGAACACGCCATCGCCGGAACGCTCGACCGGATCGAGGCCGACTGGGATCGGCGCGTCGCCCTGGGCGTCGTGCTCGCCGCCGCCAATTACCCGGACGCGCCGAGAAAAGGCGACGCGATTTCGGGACTCCCCGGAGAAAGCGGGAACCTCCGCGTCTTTCACGCCGGCACCGCCGAACGGGACGGCCAGATCGTCACCGCCGGCGGCCGCGTGCTGTGCGTCACGGCGCTCGGCGAAAACACGAAACAAGCGCAGAAGCTGGCCTACGACGCGGTCGGCGGCATCCATTTCGACGGCATGCAATTCCGCCGCGACATCGGCCACCGCGCGGTCTCGCGATGAAGCAGGCGCGGGAGAACCAGGAAACATTCAGCCACGACGGACACGACGAAAACAAGGGGAAACCCCCGTCATTCCCGCGAACGCGAGAATCCAGCGTGTGCCTTCCGGCGCGGATCGCCGCAAGCCACGCCTCTCTGACGAGGGAGATGTCACGCCGAAGGCGTAAGGAGGAAATTTGATGGTTCAGGTTTCCGAACGCGGTTGAGAAAAACCACCGTCGGCTTTTTCCTCGATGGCAAGTTCGCATAGGTTTGGGGGCGTAGCAAACCCCAGCGCAAGCGGCAAACCATCATGCCGAAATTTTGGGGTTCACTACACGCAGCCGTAAAGTTCAGCGCCCAGATTTTGAACACAACATGGCATTTCTCAGCGGCTTACGCAGCCGTAAAGAAGAGAATTCGGAAAATGTATATAAACCGAAATTTCTCAGCGGCTTACGCAGCCGTAAAGCATTCCGTGTCCAGGTCGGCCGCCGTCTTCTTTTTCTCAGCGGCTTACGCAGCCGTAAAGTCACCACGTTGTCCAGGTCGGGCTTCGACGCGTTTCTCAGCGGCTTACGCAGCCGTAAAGCGTCGG
>JAIRPF010000055.1 GCA_031257115.1 Accumulibacter sp. | reverse complement strand
GCATGAATGCCTGTCGCTAATTAGTTGCTGACTACTGTATCTCCAGCATCTTGTATACCTTGATGGCATATTCGCCGAAACGGGGAGAAGTGCGTATGTCCAGATTGCGCGGACGGGGCAGGTCGATGTCGAGGGCGTCGATCATCCGGGAAGGACGGGCGGAGAGAACGACCACCCGGTCCGAAAGGAAAACCGCTTCGTTGATCTCGTGAGTGATGAAGATCACCGTCTTTTTCGATTCAGCCCAGATGCGCAGGAGTTCCAGGTTCATCTTTTCGCGGGTGATGGCGTCCAGCGCGCCGAAGGGTTCGTCCATGAGCACGACCTTGGGGTCGTGGATGAGCGCCCGCGCCAGGGAGACGCGCTGCTGCATGCCGCCCGAAAGCTCGTTCGGATAACTCCGCTCGAAACCTTCCAGGCCCACCAGCGAGAGGAGTTCCATGGCTTTCGGCACGTATTTTTTCCGCTCCAGCCGGAGAATCTCGATGGGCAGGAGCACGTTGTCCAATACCCGCCGCCAATTGAGGAGAAGCGCTTTCTGGAACACGAAACCCACTTCGCGGCTCGGATCGAAATTGGCCCGGTCGACCACGATCTCCCCTTCGCTCTGTTCCGTCAGCCCGGCAATGATCTTGAGCAGGGTCGTCTTGCCGCAGCCCGACGGGCCGACGATGGAGACGAATTCTTCGGGATATACGTCGAAAGTGACGCTTCCCAATGCCTGCAATTCGCCATCCCTGGTGACGAAGGTTTTTTTCAGGTTCCGTATCGAGAGCAGGGCCTTGCGCTCTTCCATGACGCTTCCTCATGCGGGACAGGCATCGCTGCCTGTCCCTTCGTGCGATTAGAAATTGTATTTGTACATCGGGTTCGGCAGGAAACCGGCGTCGTAGATGTCGGTCACCTTGTACGAAAGCGGCGCCTGGTATTCATTGACCAGATCCCAGGTCTTCTGCATGCGTCCGGGATCGATGAAGCCGATGCCATTGTTCTTGTAGCGGTCGGTCTTGAACACATCCTGGACGATCTTGAAACTTTCCAGATAGTCCGCCCGGTTGATCGGGTGGTACTTGGAAAGGATTTCGATGGCCTCTTCGGGATGGGTCAGCGCGTATTCCCAGGCGCGGTACGCGGCCTTGAGGAATTTCTTCAGGGTCTCCGGCCGCTTGGCGGCCGTGTCGTCGCTGGTGATGTAGGAATGCGCGTAAATGTCATAACCATGATCGGCCCAGATGATGTTGCCGAGCTGGCCGGCGGGAACGCCCTTGCTCATCTGCGGATAGGTGGTGTATAGCTCGAACAGGATGTCGGCCTTGCGCGAAGCCAGCGCCGCGGCCTTGGCGGCAGGCTCGATGTTGATGAAGCGCACGGAACCGGGATCCACGCCGACGATCTTGGCGAAGGCCGGCCACATCACCTTGTGGCCGTCGGTGGCGGGCACGGCGATGGTCTTGCCGGCGAAATCCTTGGGCGTCTTGATTCCCGTGTCCTTCCAGAAATAGGCGTTGCAGGGATTCTTGTCGAAAATGACGCCGATGATCTTTACCTTGGCGCCCTTCTGCCTGAGCGTGAAGGGCGTCGGCGCGTCGGCGATGGAAATGTCCGCCTTGCCCGCGTCGACGGCCTGGACCGCGTAGCCCGAACCCTGGCCGATGGTGACATTGACGTCGAGTCCTTCTTCCTTGAACCAGCCTTTTTCAAGGGCGATGTAGTAAGGCGAGTGATCCGAGCTGATGGTCCAGTTGAGCAGAAATTCCACCTTCTCCAGCGGCTGGGCGGTGGCCGCGCCTGAAGTGAACACTGCCGATGCGCAAACCGTCAACGCGATCGCCGGGGCGAGTAACAGCTTTTTCATGGTCTTCCTCCTTTGAGTAAATGCAGTTGGCACAAAACGATCATGCCCGTTCCCGCACGCGGGTCCAAGGCATGCACACCCATTCCAGAAAAGAAACCAGGAGATACAGTCCTCCTCCGAAAAGGGAAATCAGGATCAGTGACGAAAAGATCGGCGGCGTATCCATGGCGTACTGGGAATTGACGATGATATGCCCCAGTCCGTACTCGGAAGCGATGAATTCGCCGACGATGGCGCCCACCACGCTCATCGTAGCGCATATTTTCAGTCCCGAAAAAACATATGGCAACGAATTCGGAATCCTGATCTTCACGAAAATCTGGAACTTCGACGCGTGCAGATAGCGAATGAGATTCAGGAGATCGTCCTCGATGGCTTCGAGTCCGGAGATGGTATTGATCACCACCGGGAAGAAGCTCAGGAGAAACGCCAGGAGAATGTTGGTCGTCGTGCCGTACCCCATCCACAGGAGGAGAATCGGCGCCACCGCGATGATGGGAAGGCTGTTGATGAAAACGAACGCCGGCATGAGGACTCTTCCCGCGTGGCGCGACCACACGATGAGTATCCCGATGGCAATGCCCAATACGGAAGTCACCGCGAACGCGATGATGAATTCATAGAGGGTGGTCTGGATGTTGATGCCCCAATGGTAGTCCGCGTCCGGCTGTTTGAAGAAGAGGTGCGACAGCGCGCTGGACGGCGAGGGGAGCATGAACTCCGAGATGCCGAAAAACCATACGGCGAATTCCCAGGCCAGGAAAAAGCCCAGTATCACCAGCGCCGAAAGATAGTGGCCGGCGGCCAGATCGAGCGCGGCCCGCCACGGCGATCTTTTTCCGGTCATGATGGATCCTTCGCCGCGTTCCAGGGCATACATATCCGTTCGAGGAAACCTATGAGCGAGAAAAAGAGAAGCCCGATCACCGACAGAAGAAGGAGGCAGGCGAACATGGTGGGCGTGTCGATGAACGCCTGGGCGTCCCTGAGCTGGAAGCCCAATCCTTTTTCGGAAGCCAGGAATTCGCCCACGATGGCGCCCACGACGCACATGGTGGCGCTGATTTTTATTCCGGCGAACATGTAGGGCAATGCGTTGGGGATGCGTATCTTGATGAACACGTTCAGTTTCGAGGCGTGGAGATAGCGCACCAAGTCCAGGAGATCGTCGTCCACGGCCTTGAGGCCGGCGATCGAATTGATGACCACCGGGAAAAACGCCATCAGGAACGCGATGAGGATGTTGGGCAAAAGGCCGTAGCCGAACCACAGGAGGAAAAGCGGCGCGACCGCCACCTTCGGCAGGGAATTGAACAGGGTGACGATGGGCATGATGATCTGGGCGAGCACTCTCGACCAGGTCACCAGGATGGCGATGAAAATTCCCAGCGCGGCGGTGACGAGAAAACTGACGATGACTTCCAGCGCCGTGGCGCCGATGTGTTTCCACCAATCATAATGCTGGCCCTTCTGCAAATTGAACAGATGCTCCATGACCCGCAGGGGCGAGGGTAGGACGAATTCCTTGACGCCGAAAACGACGATGGCAAGCTGCCAGAGACAGAGAAAGACGAAGAAATACGCGAGGCCGGGGAGAATCCTTTTCGCCAGCGTCAGCGCGCCGGAACCTAGACTTCCTGCCATTTTTCCCTCCCGGAAGTTCCGGCGGCCTCGAAAATTTCATCGGCCCGGTAGCCGAAGCCCGTCTTTCCCAGCGAAGAAAGATCCAGCTTTCCATTCCGCCGGGTATACAGGCCGGGATGCAGGCGGGCTTCATCCCTCGAAGCCTCCGGATAGAACTGCATTCCATTGGATTCGACCCCCATGATGGTGCCCGCGCGCGCGGCCAGGCCCACGTGGGGTATCTGGGCGAACATGGGATTGGTGAGATCCTGCACCATGAGAGTCATCGAAAACTGTTTGGCCCAGCACAGGGAAAGCAGCGCCCCGGTCATCGTCTTGCACGTTTTCAGGGCCACGCCGGTCCAGCCCAGGCTTCGGCCCCGCGCGACGAAACTCCAGTCGTGCGCGCTCTCGTCCATGAAAAGGGGCTTGCGGGCGCTCACCGCGCGCACGTCGATGGGATGAGCCTCGATGTCGTAGGGGAAAGGCTGCTCCACGTAAAGGATCAGCTTGTAGATCGCCGGCGCTTCCGCCATCAGCCGGTCCAGGATGGCGCAGACGTAGGCCGGGTCTTTCACCGTGCAGTTGAAATCCGCGCTGAGCCATTCGACGCCCGTCTCCAGCGCGATGCCGCCCACGTCGAGAAGCCGGCGGATGTCCCACTCGGCGTCGACGCCGGTGAGCTTCACCTTCAGGCATTCGAGGCCGTCGCGCGCGATCCAGTCGCGCAGCTTCACGGGGTAGCCGTCGTCCGGCTCTTTTCCGGTCAATTCGCCGTCGGTCACCACGTCCTTCGCGCCGACGAGATGCCAGACAGGAATCGCGGCCGGAACGGCGGCCTCGGGCACGAGGTAGTCCGCCGGATATTTCCCGGCAAAGGTTCCGCGATACTCGTCCGCGTAGTACCAGGAGAGATCGTGGTTCATGTATTCCCCGGTATGGATCGACCAGGAACTGACGCCGTGCAGAACGCCGTAGGCGTCGTGCAGGGCGATGTCGAACAGGGAATCGCACACCAGCGCGGCCAGCCAGGGCATGGCTTCTTTTTCGGAGCAATGGCGGTTCGATTCCTCCCACAGGGTTTTCAGCTCGCCGTCGATGAAATGCCGGCCGATTTCCATCGGATGTCCCCGGTACGCGCATTTCCTCCACGCCCGCGCGAGGGCGGCGCAAAACTCCTTGAGCCGGGACAAACGGTATTCGTAACCCAGATCGCCCGGCCAGACCCAGGCGATGCTCAGCGGCGTTTCTCCCCAGCCGGACGCCGCGCCGCCCGCGCCGTTCACGGTGATTTCCGCGCGGGCGCAAAGCACCGACGTGGTGATCTCCGGCCCGAATTTCAGCGGAACCCGCGTTTCTATCGGGCGGAAGAAGAGGCGGCAGCCCGTCACCGAGATGTCATTCCGGTTCATCTGGAAACCTCCTGGCCGCTTTTTTCTCCCGATTCATCGGCGTTCATGGCGCGGACACCCTCCAGGAGCTTCCGGAAGCGCCGTCCGTATTCCAGATAATTGTCGAAGCGCGCCTGTTCGGAAGAGGACACGTTGGCGTCGTGAAAGACGACGGCCATGTGCGGCTCGATGGAAAAATCGCCGTCGTATCCCGAACGAAGAAGTTTTTTCACGATGCCGGCCACATCGCATTTCCCCTCGTCCGGAAAGAAATAGCGCTCTTTTCCCGTGTCCGGATCGCGTTCTCCATCCTTGATGTGGACATGGACGATGTACTCGCGCAGGCGCGCGTAACATTCCGTGGCGTCCTGGTTGGGATAGGGAAAGGGCTTGCGGAAGTCCGGCGTGATGCCGGGGTTCCCGGTGTCGAAAACCAGCTTGAGACCGGGCACCGCAGCCAGCATTTCGAGCGAGTGCTCCCAGCTCATTCCGCCGAAATTCAGGCAGTTTTCGTGAACGGGGGTGATTCCGGCGTCGAGGAAACGGCCGCATATTTCGCGCAACCGGCGAAACCGTTCCTCTTTCTTCTGATCGGCCAGCGCGCGGCCCTCGCCGTCGAGGAGAACCGCATAACTCATGACGCGGACGAAGGGAACGCCGAGGACTTTCATCCTCCGGATCGCGCGCTCCACGGTATCCAGCGTCCCGGAGAACGGTTCCTCGACGCTCTTGCTCCAGTTGGCGATCGTCGAGCCGAAGCAATCGATCCGGATTTCCGCTTCGTCCAGTTTGCGGCGGACGGCCTCGAAACCGCTTTCCGGCAAATCGTGGATGTTCACTCCGTCGACGCTCCTTGCCTCGATGCACGGCCATCCGAGCATCCGCGTGGCCCGGATCTGGCCCTCGATGCCGTCCGCCGCTTCGTCCGCGAATCCGCTCAGTCTCATGTTTCATTCCTTGAAAACATAGGGCTTGCCCGTCTTCATCGATTCGTAGATCCCGCAGACCAGTTCGACCGGAATCCTCGCTTCCGCGCCGTCGATGGCGGGTTTTCCGCCGGTGAGGATGGCCCGCGTCATGTCGGCGATCTGCAACCGATGCCCTTCCACGCCGATCGCTTTCGGATCGCTCGCGCCGCTGCCGAGCGTCGTCTGGCCGATTCCCGCCAGAATCGCCTCGTCCCCGGCTTCCGAATCGGTGAAACTCCACTGGACGATGGCGTCGCCTTCGAGCGCCGCCGTTCCCCGCTCGCCCGACACTTCGATACGCGCCGGAAAACCCGGCGCGCACGAAGTGCTCGATTCGATGACGCCGATGGCGCCGTTCCTGAAGCGCAGCACGGCGCAGGCGTTGTCCTCGACTTCGAGGCCCGTGTGCGTGCGGGTCGCCGTGTAGCCGAACACCTGTTCGGGCCGGCCGCCGAAATGGAGCATCAGGTCGACGGTGTGGATCGACTGGTTCATCAGGCAGCCGCCGCCATCCAGCGCCCAGGTGCCGCGCCAGGCGCCGGAGTCGTAGTATTCCTGGCTGCGATACCACTTGATCCGCCCGCCGATCTGCAACAATCGCCCGAAGCGGCCGGCCTCGATCGCCCGCTTGATCCTGACGGCTCCGTGGCCGAAGCGGTTCTGGAAAACCGGCACGAGCAGGACTCCGGCCTTGCCGCAGGCGTCGATGATCGCCTGCGCTTTTTCCGCCGTGACGTCGAGCGGCTTTTCGCAAAGCACGTGCTTGCCCGCCCGCGCCGCGGGAATGGCCACCTCGGCGTGCAATCCCGTCGGCGTGGCGATGGTCACGGCGTCGATCGGCGCGCGCGCAAGGAAATCCGCGAGATTCGCGTGACATTCGATTCCGCGCGCCCGCGCGAATTCGGCGGCCCGCTCGCCGTCCGAATCGCAAACGGCCGTGAGCCGCGCGTTTTCCACGGACTTTATCGCCTCGGCATGAAAACCGGCGATCGTGCCCGCGCCGATGATGCCGTACCTGACTTCGCGCGTCATGACATTCCTTTCATTTCAGAAGACAGAAACACCGATGGGGTTTTCCCGCGTTTCATGGTTCACCTTTCACGTTTCACCTTTCCCCGCAGCCAGGCCAGCAGGCCGGTCTGGCTCAGGATCATCAGCACGCAGACGATCAGAAAGGCGACGCTGATCGGCCGCTCGAACAGGGGAAGAAAAGACCCGTCGGAGAGCCGCAGCGCGCGCCGCAGATTCGAGTCCGCCATGCTGCCGAGCACCACGCCCAGGATGAAGGGCGCGGCCGGGACATTCATGTAGCTCATGGCCAGCCCGATCAGGCCGAAAAAGAACATCACCTTGACGTCGAAAAGGTTGTAATTGATGAGGTAGGCGCCGACGACGCAGAGCAGGAAAACGACGGGCATCAGCAGCTTCTTGTTCACGGTCAGCACCCGCACGGTCACGCGGGCCATGCCGAGGGCGATCAGCCACATCAGCACCGAGGCGAAGACGAGATAGACCGCGACGTTGTAGAGGAATTCCGGCGACTCCGTCATCAGCAGCGGGCCGGGACGGTAGTTGTGCATGAAGAAGGCGGCCATGAGCACCGCCGCCGGCGCCGATCCCGGCACCGCCAGGGAGAGCACCGGGATGATGGCGCCGCCGACGCAGGCGTTGTTGCCGGTCTCGGCCGCGACGATGCCCCTGGGATCGCCCTTGCCGAAACCGTCGGTATTCCGGCCCGACGCCTTCATCGCCCAGTAGGAAAGCCATCCGCCCACGTCCTCGCCGACGCCGGGGATGATGCCCACTCCCACGCCGATGAAGGCGGAACGGACGACGCCCACGATGTTGTCCCTGACGATCCGGAATCCCTTCAAAATGTTGAAACTCGTCAATTGCAGGACCTTCGCCTCCGACCCGCTCTTGAACGCCTTGACGATTTCCGGAAAGCCGAACAGCCCGATCATCACCGGAATGAGCTGTATGCCCGACATCATGTTGACGTTGCCGTAACTGAAACGGGCGAAGGTGTCGACGGTGTCCAGCCCGATCTGGGCGGTCAACAGTCCGCAAATGCCGCTGATCCAGCCTTTCAGGGCGTTGCCGCGAGCCGTCAGGGTGCCGCAGATCAGGATGCCGAAAATGGACAGGAAGAAGAACTCCCAGCTGGCGAACTTGAGGGCGAAGCTGGTGAGCAGCGGGGTGAGCGTGAGCACGAAGATCACGGAGAGGATGGTTCCCAGACAACTCGCGGTGGTGGCGATGAAAATCGCGAGTCCCCCATTTCCCTGCCGCGCCATCGGAAAGCCGTCCAGGGCGGTGGCCGCCGACGCCGGCGTGCCCGGAATGTTCAGCAGGATGGCCGACTGGCACCCGCCGGAGATCGCGCCGACATAGACGCCGAGAAGGGCGATGATGGCGGTCTGGTGGTCGCCGACGTTGTAGGTGAGTCCCGTCAACAAGGCGATCGCCATGGTGGCGGAGAGGCCCGGAAGCATCCCCATGATCAGCCCGGCAAGCACCGCTGCCGCCAGCATCAGGAAGTTGGCGGGCGAAAGGACGTTCAGGCAGGCGTCCAGCAGGTATTGAAAAGTCATGCGCCGTCCCTATGGGAGTACGGTTTTGAAAATCTTCTCGAAAAGGAATACGACGAGGCTTGCGGAAACAAGGGCCGTCAGGACGATGACGCCAAGGTTGGCGGCGCGGGCGGAACAGCCCGCCGGGCCGGCGAAGCGGAGAAAAACCATCATGGCCACCAGAAATCCGACCGCTCCGCCCCAGAAGGGAATGTTGCCGACGACGAAAAAACAATAGACGAACATCATGACGACGCCGATGAGCATGGACAGGAAATCATTGTTTCCGAAAGCCGCCCGCATGGCCGAGAAAGACGTTTTCAAACGATCGGCAAAGACGCTCAGGGGCTTTTCATTGCCCTTGAGACTGCCGGCGATCAGCAGCACGGAGAAGAGCACCAGCAACAAACCGAGAACCAGGGGAAACAGGCCGGGACTGACGGAAAGCTGCCTGATGCGCAAGGGCGGGTTGGCGGCCCGCCCGATCATCAGGACGCTTTCCGCCGCCACGTAGGAACCCAGCGCGAAAAGGACGACGCCGAAAACGGTATCCTTGATTTTCTCATCCATATTCACAAATCTCCCCCGGTTCGCGTTCTGAACGGTCTCCCGGAAGCGCGTCCCCAGGCGCGTCCGGGAGACCTGCCAGGGTTACGTCATGGCCGCTTGAATCCGTACTTGGCGGGATCGACCGTCACGGCGCCGGCGTCGTAGAGAATGTAGGCGGCCCGGCCCGCGAAGGTTTCCAGGAAAGCCTGCGATTCGGCGCGTCCCTTGGGCATCACGGTAAAGCTGCGGACGGCGGCGAAGTCGAGAAATTCCTTCTCCTTGACGGCGCTCTCGAAAGCGGCGTCGATCTTCTTGAGAATATCCTCGGGCAATCCCTTGGGAATCATGATGCCCGTGACCTCGCCCATCGGGAGGTACTTTTTGGCGTCGGGGAAAGACTTCAGGATGGACGGCAGGACCTTGCCGGGCGCGAGTTCGATGTCGCTTTCGGACAGGCTGGCCAGCCCCTTGACCTTGCCGGAAATGATGAGGTCCTTGTACTCGGCCAGGAGCTGCGGACAGAAGTCGACTTCTCCGGACAGCGTGGCGGTGACGGCCGGCCCGCCGCCCTGATAGGTAATGTGCTTGTAATCGGCGCCGGCGACGGCCTTGATGACCTCGGCCCCGAAATGCCCGCCCGATCCTATCCCGGCGGTGCCGGCGGTGATTTGTCCCGGCTTGGCCTTGATGGCGTTGATGAGGTCGGTGATGGTGTTATAGGGAGAATTCGCGGGAACGATGATCCCGTTCGGCGCGTAGGTGGCGATCCAGATGTCCCAGTCGCGGAAAGTCTTTTCGGTGTAGCCGTTCAGGGGCATGGTCGTGAAGGCGAGCAGCCCGTTGGCGAGCAGGCTGTAGCCGTCCAGCTTCGCGTTCTGGACGTTCAGCGAACCGGCCGAGCCGCCGGCGCCGGGCGTGTTGACGACGTTGATGGTGGCGCCCAGCACCTTCGACATGCCGCTGGCGATACTGCGCGCGGTGAGGTCGGTCGTGCCGCCGGCGCCGTAAGGGACGGTGAGGTTGATGTTACGGTTGGGCCAATCGGCCGACCAGGCCGGACAGGCGAACGAAACCGCCAGGGACAACAGGGCCAGAGTGCGCTTCATACGGTATCTCCTTGTCAAAAAAGGGCGAATCGCCCATGCGATTGGATACAACGACGACTGAAACCAGGTATTGCCAGTTTGTTACACGCCAGTTTGCTACACGATACCCAACTTTGTCTTTCTCGCGGCAACTTTCGCCGCCAACCCGCCTTCGACCGCAAAAATCAACCGCCAGGCCCCCGTCCGGCCGCCACGGGTTCGTCCATGACCGGCTCGCCTCGCCGGACATGCCTTTCGATATCCTCGATATACGCCGCGGTCTGCGCGAGCACTTCGTCCGGATTTTCGGGGATGGAAAAAATCTCCAGCGACACCCAGCCGTCGTAACCCAGGCCGTGGAGCCTGGAAAAGGCCGGCAGGTACGCATGGTCGCCGGGCAGCGGATGATTGCCGCGCCGGTCGTTCAGATGCACGTGCCGGATCATGCCGATGTATCTGTCGACCAGCGTCGCATAAGGACTCGTTTCGTCCGCGCAATTGTGAAAATCCAGCATGCCGCCGACGCCGGGATGCCCGGCCTTTTCGACAATGGCCTCCACTTCGGACAGGCGGTTGACGACATCCGTCTGATCCGTGGAAAGCGCCTCCAGAAGCAGCGGCGACCGGCGCTCGGCCGCGAAAGGGGCGATCGAGGCCAATTCCTCGGAGAGAATGGCGACGGCCTCCGCCGGAGACTGGCCCGGCGCCGCGCCGCGCTGCTTCGGCGAGCCAAGGATCAGGTTGCCGCCGCCCAGCTCGGCCGCGGCGTCGATCAGGCGGCGCAGATGATCCCAGGATTTTTTCCGCAGGGCGCGGTCGGGCGTCGTGACGTGCAGACCGTCCGGCTTGGCCAGCAGCCAGTGGAATCCCGCGAAGCGCAGCCCCGCCGCCCGCAACGCCGTCCTTGCCTCCAGGATGCCGCGCCGGATCGCGGACGGGCTGAAATCGGCAAAGATCGTGAAAGGCGCCAGCTCGATCCCGTGAAACCCCCACCGGCTCGCGACGCGCGCGGCCTCATCGAGCGAAACCCGGCCAAACAGCTCGTTGCAGACGGCAAGTCTCATGATCCTCTCTACGACGGGTCCGAACCGGCCGCGAAAGCTCGCGGCCAAAAGCGAAACCCGATATGGAAACCCGATATGTAATCGTATGTAATCGTTTGCACCTTCCCCAAAAGTACCCTAAAGCCATGCGTTTTTCAATAGCCGCGTCCCCGATTTTCGAAGTTCCACCGGAATTCCGCGATCCCCCACGTTGCCGCTCCCGCCCGTCATGGCGAACCCTCCCAGGCAAACGCCCGCGCGCGACACCGATGGGACGGCGGAACATTCGCGTAGCTCCACGGCGAGCGCCGAGCCAAACGCGCCGCCCGCGCGGCAACGGCATCATTGCCATCCGCGACTGCGAGATGTACGTCCTCTCCCTGGAAAAATTCAACTACCTCGCCGACCAGCACAAGCGCATCGCCCTGGTCCTGATGACCAAACTCGCCCGCCTGCTGTCGATCCGCCTGCGGCACACCAACGAGGAACTGACACTGTTGCAGGACAACTGACGAAAGCA
>JAIRPF010000035.1 GCA_031257115.1 Accumulibacter sp. | reverse complement strand
AGGGCGACCAGCGGCTTGGCGACGGGACTGACCAGCAGCAGGCTGAAAAGCCAGACGAAAAGGACGAAAACCAAGATCGGCAGCGAAACGGCGAACCACAGCATCGCGCCGTTCGTGATTTCGATCCGCTGCGCGATGAAACGCCAGAAAGACAGATTCAGCGCGAAAGCGAACCAGGCCGCCAGCAGAAAGATCAGGTGTTGGCTGGAAACATGCCAATGCGAAAACGGACGGAAGCAACGGCGCGCGAAAGCGGGAAAAAACACCACGCGGCATCCCCTGAAAGAAATGCCGCGATTCTTTTCCCCGACCCATCAAGCGGGCATGAGGAGGATGTGAAAAACGTGTGAAACGCAGGGGGGTTTTCGACTCAAGCCTCCGTCATTCCCGCGAACGTGGGAATGACGATTCTTGTTTCCGTTTGTCCGTGTCTGGAAATCCGAACGCCAAACTCCCTTCGCCACGCCTTCGGCGCGACACCTCACTCAGGAGGGAGGCCCGTCCTGCGATGTTTCGTGCCAAGTCATTCTGGCCTTCCTCTTGAGGAAGATTTATTGGAGCACGGGCATTTCGCCCGTTTCGTCCGCTTCTTTCGCGGGCGGGACGCTCGCGTTCCATTTCATGAAAACCGCCCTTAATTTTTTGCCGGCTGGCGTTCCGGGGATGGGGCGCCGCCGGGTACGGTTTCCGCGTCTTCGAGCGCGCGCTTGGCTTGTTCGACGATCGCGCCGAGTGTGCGCGCGTCGTCCGAATCGGGGTCGAGCATCGGCAGCAGGCGGCCCCAGTAGTCGGCGACGGCGGCGAAATCGTGTCGCGCGTTGGCCGACGCGCCGGCGACGAACAGGACTTGCGGGTCGCCGGGAGCTTTTTCGAGCGCGCGCGCGATGAGTTCGTCGGGCTGGCCGGCGAAGCCGCCGCCGGCCAGCGCCAGGGATTCGGCGTAGTCGGCGAGCAGCGCCGGATCGCGGTCGAGCCATGCCTCGGCATGGCCGAACGCCTCGGCGGATTCGGCGAAACGGCCGCGCGCTTTGTACGAGCGGGCCAGCAGGATCCAGCCTCGCGGATCGTCCGGGTTGGCCGCGAGGCGCGCGGCCAGCCCTTGCAGCGCAATGTCCATGTCCTGGGTCTGCGCGTGCGCTCGCGTGCGCGCGGGGTCGAGCGCCAGCGGGTTGCCGAGCAGGGCGTATCCCCCGGCGGCGGCGAGCGGCAGGGCGACGAGCAGGGCGATGGCCGTCCGCTTTCCCGTGGCGGGATCGGCTGGCGACGCGGGCGTTTCGGGTTCGATTTCCTCCAGCAGGCGGCGTTGCAGTTCGCTTTTGGCCTGCGCGAAATCGCTCTCGTCCAGCAGGCCCGCGTCGCGGCCGCGTTCGAGTTCGCGCAGTTCGTCGCGCAGGATGGCCAGATTAGCTTCGCGCCGGTCGACGGCCGGCGTCATGGCGGCGTTTCCGCGCAGCAGGGGCCGCAGCAAAATGGCCAGCGCGGCCAGCAGCAGTACGCCGGCGGCGAGGAGGAAAGCGATGGTTTCGCTCATGCTTCCGTCTTTTCGGGATGGAGCAACCGTTCGGCTTCGCGCCGTTCGGCCTCGCTCAGCGGCGCGTCGCCGACGCGCGCGCGCCGCCGCAGGCAGACGAACAGCCCGCCGACGCCGCCCGCGAACAGCAGCGCCGGGCCGAACCACAGCAACAGGGTGCTGCCCTTGAGCGGCGGGCGGTAGCGCACGAAATCGCCGTAGCGGCCGACCATGAAATCCATGATTTCGCCGTCGCTCTTGCCGGCCTCGATCATGTTCCGGATTTCGCGGCGCAGATCGTGCGCCAGCTCGGCGCCGGAACCGGCCAGCGATTCGTTCTGGCAGACCAGGCAGCGCAACTCGGCGACGATGGCGTTGAAACGCTTTTCCGCCGCTTCGTCCGGCGTTTTTCCGGCAAATGCCGGATTCGCCGCGCAGATACAAAGGGCGCAGAGCGCGCAAAGGACACAAAGAAAGACCGGGCGGGAAAAGAACTTTTCTTCGCGTCTCCGCGCTTTTGCGCTGAAGGGTTTTTCCGTTTTCCTCATTTCGACAGCTCCGCGACGAGCGGCAGGATTTTTCCGGAAAGCACGTCGGGCGTGACCGGGCCGATGTGCTTGAAGCGGATCACGCCGGCCTTGTCGATGACATAGGTTTCCGGCACGCCATAGACGCCGTAATCCATGCCGGCGCGCCCGTCGAGATCGAGCACGGACAGCGTGTAAGGATTGCCGTGGCGATCGAGCCAGCTATCGGCGCGTTCGGCGGCCAGCTTCCGTTCGGTCTCGGCGGAAATTTTGTCCATGTCGAAAGCGGCGTCGCCGCGCACTTCCTTGTAGTTCAGCCCGACGAGCGCGACGGTCTTGCTTCTGGCGATTTCGACCAGTAGCGGATGTTCCTGCCGGCAGGAGACGCACCAAGTCGCCCAGACGTTGAGCAGCCACGCCTTGCCCCGCATTTCCCCCGGCGAAAAGTTCCGTTCCGGGGTATCGAGCCTCGGCAGGGCGAAATCCGGCGCGGTCTTGCCGACGAGCGGCGACGGCAGCTCGCGCGGGTTGAGCCGGAGTCCGGCCGCCAGCAGCGCGGCGAGAACGGCGAAACCGATCAGGGGCCAGAGAAAACGGTTCATGCGCCGCGCTCCGTCGGGCGGGGGAGGGCAATTGTCCACGATGGGCATGACGAAAGGCAAAAACGTGATTGTCGCGGTGGACTCTCGGCGGACGATTCGTAAGTCTGCATTTCTGTTCTTTATCGAGAAAGGTTTTCGTTGTGTTCGCCGTGCTTGTCGTGGTTCATCGCTTTTTTCCTCCCGCCGATCCGGTAGCGCCGGTCGCGGGCGGCCAGCAGGCCGCCGAGGGCCATCAGCGCGCAGCCGCCCCAGATCCAGCCGATGCAGGGCTTGAAGTGGACGCGCACGATCCACGCGCCTTCGGGGCGCGCCTTGTCGACCGGCTCGCCGAGCGAGACGTAGATGTCGCGCAGGAAGCCCGCGTCGATCGCCGCCTCGGTCATCGGCATGGGCGAGGTCGGATAGAAGCGCTTCTCCGGCCACAACTTGCGCCCGCCGCCGAGCAGGTCGACGTCGCCGGCTAGCGCCGTGTAATTCGGCCCCTGTCTCTGGCGGACGCCGTTGAACCGCAGGGTGTGGCCGGCCAGCGTCACCGTGTCGCCGGCTTCCATTTTCACATCCTTCTCCTGCTGATAGCCGTTGACGATGGCGACGCCGGCGAGAAAAACCGCGACGCCGAAATGCGCGAGGTGCATCCCCAGGAAAGCGGCCGGCGGCCAGCCGGCGGCGGCGCGGGAACGCCGGGCGGCGTCGAGCGCGCCGGCAAGGACGATCCACGCCGCGAGCGCCAGGCTCAGGGCGACCCACGGTTTCCACTCGCCGAGCAGGAACGGAACGGCGATGCCGACGGCGGCGGCGCACGGAAACGCCCAATACAGCGGGCGAGCGAGCGTGGAGACGCTGTCCCGCTTCCAGCGCGCGAGCGGCCCGACGCCGATCAGGAACAGCAGCGGGGCCATTAGCGGCGCGAAAACCGTTTCGAAATACGGCGGGCCGACCGACAGCTTGCCCGCGCCGAGCGCGTCGACCGCGAGTGGATACAGCGTGCCGAGCAGCACCGTGGCGCAGGCGACCGCGAGCAGCGCGTTGTTGGCGAGCAGCAGCGATTCGCGTGAAACGAGGTCGAAACGCCCGCCGGGGCCGACCGTGGGCGCGCGCCAGGCGAAGAGCAGGAGCGAAGCGCCGACGACGGCCACGAGAAAAACCAGGATGAAAACGCCGCGCGCCGGATCGGCGGCGAAGGCGTGCACCGAGGTCAGCACGCCGGAGCGCACGAGGAAGGTGCCGAGCAACGACAGCGAAAACGCCGAAATGGCCAGCAGCACCGTCCAGTTCCTGAGGCCGCCGCGCTTTTCGGTGACGGCCAGCGAATGCAGCAGCGCCGTGCCGATCAGCCAAGGCATGAACGAGGCGTTTTCCACCGGATCCCAGAACCACCAGCCGCCCCAGCCCAGTTCGTAATACGCCCAGCCGGAACCGAGCGCGATGCCGAGCGTGAGGAAAATCCACGCGGCGAGCGTCCACGGCCGCGACCAGCGCGCCCAGGCCGCGTCGAGCCGGCCCGAAATCAGCGCGGCGACGGCGAAGGCGAAAGCCACCGAAAAGCCGACGTAGCCCATGTACAGCATCGGCGGATGGATGACAAGGCCCGGATCCTGGAGCAGCGGATTCAGGTCGCGCCCCTCCTCCGCGCCGGGCAGCAGGCGCTCGAACGGATTCGAGGCGGCGAGGACGAACAGCAGGAAACCCGCCGTGACCAGCCCCATCACGCCGATCACGCGGGCGGTCATGGCCTCGGGCAGCGCCTTCGAAAACACGGCGACGGCGAGCGTCCAAAGTCCGAGCAAAGCCACCCAGAGCAGCAGCGACCCCTCATGCCCGCCCCACACGGCGGCGACGCGGTAAGGCAACGGCAAGCGCGTGTTCGAATGCTGGGCGACGTAGAGCACCGAAAAATCGTTCTGCACGAACGCCGCCGTCAGGCAGGCGAAAGCGGTCAACAGCAAGAGATTCATCGCCCCCGCCGCCGGCCGCGCCAGGGCGATCCAGCCGGCATGGCCGCGCTGCGCTCCGGCGAGCGGCAGGACACCCTGTACCAGCGCCACGCACAGCGCGGCGACGAGGGCGAAATGACCGAGTTCGGGGATCATGGAATGAGCAGGGTATCCGGGCGTTTGTGCGTGGAAAGAGAAGGGGACAGAACCGAAGCCGGACAGGTCACGGCGCCATTGGCGCAACGGCCACGGGCTGGCGGGAAAACGGCTTTACCCGCCGGCCGGCGCAATGCCACGGCAGGCCGCCGCCGACGACCACGGAGAAAAACGCGACGGCCCATGCCCATTTCTTCCTTCGGTTTGGCTGATTCCTGGAATGGTAAACATGCCGCGCGTCAACCGCAACAGCGGGGAAATCGCCCGCGCGGGTTATGTCTTTTTGAGTCTTGACCAGAGCAGAGGATCATTTCTGATGCTTTCAAGCAGCAGATGATAAATATTGCCATCCTTGTGATTGAACCTGAATTCACACTCTTCACTCTCTGATTACCGTCAAATTAATTAAGGGCAGTTGTCAATGCATCAGAAAAGGAGAAGAAGAAAAAAGCAATTGAAGAGAGTCTCAGACGAAGGAAAGAAGCGGAAGATTACATAATGAACAGTGGCGACCAGGAGGCAATAAAAATGCTTATGCTGGCACGCGCGAATCCGGCCAATTATAGTCAATACCTGGCCGGAGGTATGAATAAGGGTAATGACACGCTAAAGACAGCGCTTGGTGTCATGGCCAGAGTCGCGGCGGGAAACCTTGTGGCGAATGCAATAACGGCATCAGCGGTTTCTGGCGCGCTAGAGGATAGCGTTCAAGCCAATCTTGGTGGACTGGACGATTCTGGCCATGATTTACTCGCAAGTTCGGATATCGGAGTTGATGGCGGGAATATTTCCGGCGTTTCAGACATTGTGGTGGAAGGTAACGACGTCTCTGATATTTCGGATATCGCATCGGATAGCGGGAGTGCTTTCGATGATGGCGGGAGCATTTTCGACATTTGAGAGCGTCTGCCTATTCATGCTCAGTGCCCCGCGTGGCCTCCGTGTTCGCGCGCCGCCTCCGTTTGGCCCGCTTTCGCCTCTTTCGAGATCGCCGTGATGACCCATTCTCCCTGTCCACGCTCGACGAACTCGAAGTGGATCGTGTCGCCTGGCTGAAGTCCTCGCAACAGCGCCGCGTTGGCCGCCTTGAACTCCATCGTCATGCCCGGCCAGTCGAGCGAGGCCACCGGGCCGTGCGTGACGGCGAGCGCGCCCGTCGCGGCGTCGATCTCGTCGATCGTGCCTTCGGCGCGGTGGCCGGCCGCGCCGGCTGTCCGCGATCCCGCCGGGGCCGCGTTCGCGGACGTCCCAGGCGTCCCGAACGCGCCGAGCGCGGCCTTCAGGTTGCTTTCGGCGTCGATCAGGAAATTGGCGGCGACGACGACCGGCTCGCCTTCTCCGACGCCTTCCAGCACCTCCGCCAGATCGTCGCCGCGCGCGCCCAGCCTGACTTCGCGCGGTTCGAAGCGGCCTTCGTCCAGCTTGACCAGCACGATCTGGCGCGTGCCGCTGTCGATGACGGCGGAGATCGGCACGGTGATCGCCGCGCCGCGCGAGGCAGCCGGCAAGTCGACCTGGGCAAACATCGCGGGCTTGAGCAAAAGATCGGGATTGGCCAGTTCGATCCGCACCGGCACGGTGCGCGTGGCGGCGTTGAGCGTCGGATAGACGTAGCTCACCCGTCCCTCGAACAGGCGATCGGGATAGGCGTTGATGCGCACCCTAGCCGCGGCGCCGGCGGCGACCAATCCGATGTCCTGCTCGAAAACGTCGGCGATCACCCACACCGACGAGAGGTCGGCGATCTGGTAGAGCATTTCGCCGGGCATGAAGCGCATCCCCTGGAGGGCCTTCTTTTCGGTGACGACGCCGGCCGCCGGCGAGCGGAAGGTCAGGGTGCGCTTCGCCGCGCCCGATCGGGCCAGCGAGCGGATCTGCTCGTTCGAGATGTCCCAGTTACGCAGGCGCGCCAGGCTCGATTCGGCCAGTTGCCTCATGCCCGCGCGCGTCTGTTCGTCGGCGTCCTGGAGCGCGTCGACGCCTTGCGCGGCGATGGCGTATTCGCGCTGCGCCGAGACGAGTTCCGGGCTGTAGACGTCGAACAGCGGCTCGCCCTTGCCGACCGGCTGTCCGGTGACATTGACGCGCAGGCGCTCGACGTAGCCCTCGAATTTCGGGGAAATCGCGTAGAGCCGCCGCTCGTCCGGCTCGACGCGGCCGACGGCGCGCACGACCCGGTCGAGCGTCCGCCGTTCGGCGGGCGCGGTGCGCACGCCGAGCTTCTGGACCTTTTCGGCGCTGATTTTGATGCGGTTGCCCGTGGGCGCGGCCTCGTTTTCTTCGTCGGCAAAGACGGGAATGTAATCCATGCCCATCGGGTCTTTCTTCGGCGTCGGCGAGGTGTCGGGCAGGCCCATCGGGTTGCGGTAATAGAGCGGCTTGCGCTCCCGCGCGGAATTTTTCCCGCCATCACCGGCGACGGATGAAAGCGCCGCGCCGCCAAGGGAAATGCCGCGGGTTTCCAGCCAGTAATGGCCGCCCGCGCCGGCGGCCAGCGCGCCGAGCAATATGCCGAGAAACAGTATCGCGCCTGATTTCATGCCGCGGCCTCCGGTTTCGATGACGAAGGAAAAACCGCGCGGCGTCCGTTTTTTGCTTTCACAAATCCTCTCCCAGCAATCTTTCGATCTCGGCCAGCCGCGTCCGCGCCTCGGCCCGCGCCTTGACCTGGGTCAGCCGCGCCTTGCGGATCTGCTGCTGCGCTTCGAGCAGCGTGGCGAAATCGGCCTGCCCGTTTTCATACGCGGCGAGCGCCGAATCGAAGGTGAGCCGCGCCTGCGGCAGCAGACTGGTCCGCGCCAGCGTTTCGGCGCGCCGCGCCGCCTCGATGCCGGACAGGTTTTCGGAGAGTTCGGAAAGCACCTCGTTGGCCGTGGCGTCGCGCCGCGCGCGCGCCGCCGAGAGCATCGCCCCGGATTCGCGTTCCATCGAACGCCGCGATTCCTGCTGGAGAGGAATGTTGAATTCGAGCATCAATTCCCATTCCCTGACCGAATTGCGGTATTGCACGGGCGTCACGCCGAGCATGAAATCGGGATAGCGTTCCCTGTACGTCAGCTCGCGCTTCTTTTCGGCGGACCGGATCGCGGCTTCCTCGGCGAAGAGCCGCGGATTGCGTTCGCGCGCGCGTTCTTCGAGCGCCGCGTAATCGAGCCGGGCCGGAGCCGGCAGCGGCGGCAGCGCCTCGGGGTCGGCCAGCGGCGCGTTGGCCGGACGCGCGAGCAGCATGTTGATGCGCGCGCGCAGCATGTTTTCATCATTTTCGATCATGATGAGATCATTGCGCATCGCCGTCTGCTCGACCTGCGCGCGGATGACGTCCTGCTGCATCGCCAGTCCTCCGGCATAACGGGACTGGGCGATCTTTTCCAGGCGCGCCATCAGGTCGAGAATCTCGCGCGTGATCTTCTCGTTGTGGCGCAGCAAATACAATTGCGCGTGGGCCGCTTTCAGGCGCGCCGCGATTTCGGACCACGCGCCGCGCGCGCGCCCCCTGGCGCCATCGGCGTCGATTTCGGCGATCTCGCGCTTCAGGTCGCGCTTGCCGAACCACGGAATTTCCTGGCTGACGGTGTATTTCGTGCTGCCCACGCGGCCCGGCGCGAGCGTCGGGTTCTGCTCGCCCATGCGCGTGATGTCCATCAGTTCGATGCGCAGTTTCGGATCGGGCAGCGCGCCCGCCGGCGTCACCCGTTCCTGGGCGGCGTCCGCCTCGTGGCGCATCGCCGCGTATTCGGGATTGTTCTGACGGGCGTGTTCGAGCAGGCTGGCGACGGTGCGGCCGGGCGGCTCGGCGGCCCGCGCGGGCGGGGCGAAGGCGAGAAACAGGGCCGCGATGCTGGCCATTTCGGCCATTCCAGCCATTCCGGCGTATTTCATTTTGCCGCCTCGAAGTAGACGATGATCAGCGCGCCGCCGTCCAGTTCGGCGACGAAACGGATCTTGTCGTCGACCCGCACCCGGTCGAGCCAGGCGCTGTCCCTGACGCGGAAAGCCATCGTCATCGGCGGCATACCGAGGCCGGTCAACGGGCCGTGCGCCACGGTGATCTTGCCGCCGGCCCTGTCGATCCGCTTGACGACGCCGTCGACCAGGCCGCTCTTCGCCGGCGCGGCGACCGTCGCGGCCTCGTGCCCATGTCCGCCGTGTTCGCCGTGTCCACCATTTCCGCCGTGTCCGGCGTGGAAATCCCGCGCGGGAGAGGCGGCCAGGGCCGAGGAAAGGGCCAGGCCCGCGAAACCGCCGAGCAGAAAGGAAGTGAATGTCTTTTTCATGATGAGTTCGTATCGGAATCGATTTCGAGGAATGCGGTTGTCGTTTGCGTCGCCCGGTCTGGAAAATTCATCGTCATTTCCGCCGCGCGGCGTTCCGTTCTTCGCGGCGCATCTCGATGACTTCATCGGTCCGCGCCAGCAGGTCTTGCAGGCCCTTGCCGTTGACCAGATAACGGCCGTCGACGGCGATGGCGGGCACGCTCTGGATGCGATGGCCGTGCGCCATCTGCTCGGCGCGTTTCGTTTTGGCATTGACGCCGAAGGAATTCCACGCCTCGGTAAACCCGCGCGCGTCGATGCCCTGCGCGACGGCCCAGGCGGTGATGCTCTTCTCATCGACCAGTCTCTGTCCCTTTTCGTGGATCGCGCTGAACAGCGCGGCGTCGAGGCGCGCGAGATCGCCGGTCGTCTCCAGCGTGTAGAAGAGACGGGCCATCAGTTCGTAAAACGGGTTGAAATTGACCGGAACGCGCTTGAAGACGATGTCCGGCGGCAGTTTTCCGGCCCACTCGTGAATCAGCGGATTGAGCGCGTTGCAATGCGGGCAAGCGTAGGAAAAGAATTCGACGACTTCGATCCGGGCCGGATCGTCGGTCGTTTGCGCCGGCTCGATCAGCGTATGGTTCTGCCCGTCGGCCGGCCGCGCCATCGCCGCCAGCGGGCCAAGGCCAAGCGCCAGCGCGGCCAGCAAGATCCCCAGATGTTTCCTCATTTCCGTCTCCGTGATTTTCGGCAAGCGGCAGTGTGCCAGCGGCGGCGTGACGGGAAGCTGACGCCAGGATTACATTTCTGTAATCCTGACTGGCGCCGTTCGATCCGCGATCACCGTTTTGGCTATAATCGGCGCGGCAAGAAACGAGGCCATGACCGGCGATGCCGGGGATCCGATCCCCGGACGCCTGAAAAAGACGCCAGACGAACCGATCCGCCGCCGAAATGCCATGAGGTTTTTCCGGCGGCTCTTCAGCGACCCGCATCCCGTCGCATAATCCTGTTTTCCGAGCGCCACCCGGTGAAATGAAAATCCTGATCGTCGAAGACGAAGCCAAGACCGGCGACTATCTCAAGCAGGGCCTGAGCGAGGCCGGTTTCGTCGTCGACCTGGCGCGCGACGGCCTCGACGGGCTGCATCTGGCGCTGACCGAAACTTACGACCTCGCCGTGCTCGACGTGATGCTGCCGGGAATCGACGGCTGGAAGGTTTTGCAGGGAATCCGCCGCGCCGGCGGGGAATTTCCGGTGCTTTTCCTGACCGCGCGCGACGGGATCGACGACCGCGTGCATGGCCTGGAGTCGGGAGCCGACGATTATCTGGTGAAACCGTTCGCTTTCGCCGAACTCCTGGCCAGGGTGCGTACCCTGCTGCGGCGCGGGACGAAGGCCAGGGAAGCCGACGTGCTCCGCGCCGCCGATCTGGAAGTCGACCCCTTGCGCCGGCGCGTGACCCGCGCGGGACGGCGCATCGACCTGACGGCCAGGGAATTCGCGCTGCTCGAACTGCTGTTGCGGCGTCAGGGAGAAGTCTTGCCGCGCTCGCTGATCGCCTCCCAGGTCTGGGACATGAACTTCGACAGCGACACCAACGTCGTCGAAGTCGCCGTGCGCCGCCTGCGCGCGAAGATCGACGACGATTTCACGCCGCGCCTGATCCGCACCGTGCGCGGCATGGGCTACGCGCTGGAGGCGCCGGAGTGAGCGGACGCCCGCCCCCGGCGGCGTTGCGCGCCCTGAACGCGATGCGCGGCCGCGTCTCGATCACGAGCCGGCTGACGGTTCTTTTCGCCCTGGTATCGACCGTGGTTCTGCTCGCGCTCGGCACGCTGATCGGCGGCACCGTCGACCGGCATTTCGTCGAACTCGACGTCGAGGCGCTGGCCGGCAAGCTCGAACAGGCGCGGCGCATCCTGGAACGGGTCAAGACGGAGGACGGCCTGCCGACGGCGTCGCGGCGGCTCGACGAGGCGCTGGCGGGGCAGCGCGGACTGGCCGTCGCCGTGGCCGCGCCCGACGGCCGCCCGCTGTTCGCCACCGCTGGCGCGGAATTCCCCGAATCACTGCTTTCCCGCGCGACGATGGCCGGCGACGCGCGCCCGTCGCGCTGGCGCGCCGGCGACGGAACGCCGTTGCGCGGCATTTCGGCGCGCGTGCAAAGCGGCATCGACGGCGCGCCGCCGATGGTCGTCGGCGTGGCGATGGACATTTCGCACCACGAACACTACATGATGAACTTTCGCGCCACGCTATGGACTTGCATGGCCTTCGCCGCGCTGCTCTCCGGCTTTCTCGGCTGGCTCGCCGCGCGGCGCGGCCTCGCGCCGTTGAAAGCGATGAAGCGCAAGGCCGAAAACATCACGGCGCGGCGCCTGAACGCGCGCCTGGCGCAGGACGCCGTGCCGGTCGAACTGGCCGATCTGGCGGCGACGCTGAACGACATGCTCGCCCGGCTGGAGGAATCCTTCCGCCGTCTTTCGGATTTTTCGTCCGACCTCGCGCACGAATTCCGCACGCCGATCAGCAATCTGATGACCCAGACGCAGGTGACGCTGTCAAAGCCGCGCCAACCCGATGAGTACCGCGAAGTGCTCGCGTCGAACGTCGAAGAATACGAGCGGCTCTCGAACATGATCGCCGACATGCTGTTCATCGCCAAGGCCGATGAAGGCCGCATCGTGCCGACGCGCGAACGGCTCGACCTGGCAAGGCTCGTCGGCGATCTCGTCGAATTCCACCGGCTGGCGGCCGACGAAAAGGGCGTCGTCATCGAGAGCGGCGGCGAAGGCGCGATCCGTGGCGATCCGCTGATGATCCGCCGCGCCGTCGGCAACCTGCTGTCCAACGCCATCCGTCACGCGCCGCCGGGCGGGCGCGTCAGCGTCACGATTCGCCATGCGGCGGAAGGCGGGACGGCGATCGACGTCGCCAACACGGGCGAGGCCATCCCCGAAGAACACCTGCCGCGCCTGTTCGACCGCTTCTACCGCGTCGACGCGTCGCGGTCGGGAGACGGATCGCGCTCCGGCCTGGGTCTGGCCATCGTCAAGTCGATCGCCGAGGCGCACGGCGGAAACGTCGCGGTGACGTCGGACGAAGGCGGAACATGCTTCAGCTTGTGGGTCGAACCAGCGGCTTGAGGGCCGCGAATCAAAACCTCTCTCTTGAAGGAGGCTTGGCTTGCGGCGCTTCGCGCCGGAGGGTGCGTTCCTGGATTCCCGCTTATCAAAGGAGCGACGAGGCGATATTGACAACCTGGCCCCGATACCCAAAAAATCGTTTATCGCCCCAATCACGAATCGTGGCTTGCCGGCGTCCCTTGTCGTGGCGGCGCTTGTGTTCTTTGCGTCGGCAAATCCGCCCTGATCGCCGGGCGGCGACTGGGACGCCGCCATGCTCCGTATGGCCCGCGCGAGACGTCGATGAAACGGTCTCCCCGGCGACGGCCTTTTCCGGGATAATTCCATACTTTTCCGTTTCTCCTTTTCCAGAACATGCGAACCCATTACTGCGGACAACTCGACTCCAAAACCATCGGCCAAGAGGTCATCCTGTGCGGCTGGACGCATCGCCGGCGCGACCACGGCGGCGTCATCTTCATCGATCTGCGCGACCGCGAGGGCCTGGCCCAGGTCGTCTGCGATCCGGACCGCCCGGACATGTTCGCCGTCGCCGAATCCGTGCGCGGCGAATACTGCCTGAAGGTCACGGGCACGGTTCGCGCGCGCCCCGCCGGAACCGTCAATCCCAACATGCCGAGCGGCGAGGTCGAGGTTCTGTGCCACGCGATCGAGGTGCTCAACCCGTCGGTCACGCCGCCGTTCAACCTTGACGACGAGAACCTTTCCGAGACCGTGCGCCTGACGCATCGCGTGCTCGATCTGCGCCGCCCGTCGATGCAGAAGAACATGATGCTGCGCTACAAGACCGCGCGGGCGTTCCGCCGTTTCCTGGACGACGCCGGATTCATCGACATCGAGACGCCGATGCTGACCAAGAGCACGCCGGAAGGCGCGCGCGACTATCTGGTGCCCTCGCGCGTCCATGCCGGGCAGTTCTTCGCGCTGCCGCAGTCGCCGCAACTCTTCAAGCAACTGTTGATGATCGCCGGTTACGACCGCTATTACCAGATCGTCAAATGCTTCCGCGACGAGGATCTGCGCGCCGACCGCCAGCCGGAATTCACCCAGATCGATATCGAGACTTCCTTCCTGGGCGAGCGGGAAATCACCGGGATCATGGAAGCCCTGATCCGCTACGTTTTCAGGGAAGCGATCGGCGCGGAACTGCCCGATCCGTTCCCGCGCCTCTCCTGGGCCGAGGCCATGCGCCGCTTCGGCTCCGACAAGCCGGATTTGCGCGTCACGCTCGAACTCACTGAAATCACCGACGCGGTGAAAGACGTCGCCTTCAAGGTTTTCGCCAGCGCGGCCAACGCCGAGGGCGGCCGCGTCGCCGCGCTGCGCGTGCCCGGCAGCGCGGGACTGACGCGCGGCGAAATCGACGGCTACGGCCAGTTCGTCGGCATCTATGGCGCCAAGGGTCTCGCCTACATCAAGGTCAACGATGTTTCGCGGCCCGACGAAAACGGCCTGCAATCGCCGATCGTCAAGAACCTGCACGAAAAGGCGCTGAAAACCATCCTCGAACGCACCGGCGCGCAAAACGGCGACGTCATCTTCTTCTGCGCCGACCGGGCCAAGATCGTATGCGACGCGCTCGGCGCGCTGCGCCTGAAGATCGGCCACGAAAAGGGCTTCCTCAACGGTCACGCCTGGGAACCGCTCTGGGTCGTCGACTTCCCGATGTTCGAATACGACGCGGAAGAAAAACGCTGGGCCGCCTGCCACCATCCCTTCACCAGCCCGAAGGACGAGCACGTGGCGTGGCTGGCGAACGATCCGGGCAAATGTCTGGCCAAGGCTTACGACGTGGCGCTCAACGGCTGGGAGATCGGCGGCGGCTCGGTGCGGATTTCCCGCGCCGACGTGCAGGAGCAGGTGTTCAGGGCGCTCGGCATCGGCGAGGAGGAAGCCCGCCAGAAATTCGGCTTCCTGCTCGACGCGCTCAAGTACGGCGCGCCGCCCCACGGCGGCATCGCCTTCGGACTCGACCGCATCGTCACCATGATGGCCAGCGCCGAATCGATCCGCGACGTCATCGCCTTCCCCAAGACGCAGCGCGCCCAATGCCTGCTCACCAACGCGCCGAGTCCGGTCGACGAGAAACAGCTGCGCGAATTGCATATCCGGTTGCGGCAGGTGGAGACGGTGAAGGGATGAAAATGAAACGTGAAAACACACGTTGTACGTATAAAGAACACCGTGATAATGTTTAGCTCGTTGTCTGGGAAGCAGCAGCATCAAACTATTTTTCTTGGTGCCCCAGAAGCAGAGGCCGAAGCAATAGCCTCTTCGAGAATACCTCTCGTAGATGTTTACGAGGATTTCCATCAACTTCTCAATGGGCTATCCGCCGAGAAATTCATTGTGATTGGTCGCAAGGGTGCAGGGAAAAGCGCCTTTGCAGAATACGTATACGCGCGCTCGTTATCCGAACCAAACCTCCGCTGCGGATTTGTTCGGAAAAACGATTGTGACCTAGAGCGGGTCGTTCAGTTGGGCCAAGAAGCCGGGATCGATGTAGATAGTGAGAGCTTTTTCAGGTGGGTTATCTACACAAATATTATTCGGCTCTTCGTCGATCATCCAGCCGTCGAGGGCAACAAGGATTACAAATTACTCAGGAACTTTCTCGACAAGAACTCCGGCTACATCAAAATCAACGAACTTGAACTTAAGCAGCTTATATCAAAGCAAGGGTTTGATGTTTCAATTGAACCGCTTTGTCGTTTTATGAGGGTCGCGTTCAATAGGCAGATGGAGACCAAGTCTGAACGATCCCCCTATTTCAAGTTGCTTGGTCATCTCGAAGAGGTAATTATTCGCCTTCTTAAAACCAGCGAGAACAAAATCAATGAAAACTCTTTTGTCCTGTTTTTCGACGATCTCGATATTGGGTTTAACGCAGCTAATGAAGCCTCTGTCAACTCACTCGTTTCGCTTCTGCGTGCCTGTCGGCATGTCAATAACACCATATTTGGAAAGAATGATCTAAAAGCAAAGGCAGTTATTCTTCTTCGAGATGATATCGAAGAATGGATATCTGGACGGTTTGCTGATACCGCAAAACTATTTTCATCGTATGCCTCAAGCATCAACTGGTGTCAGAAGGAATTTTCTGGTCAGGGAAAAAATGAAGACTTACTGAATCTTAAGAAGTTTATTAACAAACGAATTCGTCATGCCTTCAATGTCGCACAACTTCCTTGTGGAACAGACCCGTGGACTTCATTAGTTGCTGAAAGAGGAGGTGGTCAATCGTCATTTAAGTACATCGTCAAAAGAACACTCTTTCGACCCAGAGACTTGCTCTTGTTTTTCCTTCCACTCAATACCTGGAAGTTTTCCTATCCACTGTCACGTAGTGATATCCGAGAATTATCTCGTCGCTACTCAGAAGAATTGGCCAAAGAAGTCAAGAGCGAGCTTTCATCTTTCTATGAAGCTGATGTAATCGAAATGATCTTCAATGCCCTTGGCTACATTTCAGAGTCCAATAAAACATATGACCAAGCAATTCAAATCATCCGAGACAACTGCACAGGCATCGATGAGAACAGGCTACTTGCTTACCTATTTGATCGTTCTATCGTCGGAATGGTCGATAGCAAAGGTCGGGTCACCATTAAGGGCAGGCGATCATCTCCATCGGGCATTGATATGCAGAAAAATTTTTTTGTGCAGTATGGTATTTGTACCTATCTCAAGAAGCACAGGTATGTGCAAACCAGATGACATGAACTCCGACGATAAGCATACTACCTTCTTACGGAAAGATGAAACGGCTCACTGAACTCTTCCGCCTAGCCCTGCTCCTGATGCTGGCCGCCTTCATTTCCGGCCACTGTCCGGCGTTTGCCGCCGAGGCGCAGACCGGCCACATCATGACGGTGCGGCTCGCCGAATTGCCGCGCGAGGCGCGCGAGACGCTGGCGCTCATCAGGCGCGGCGGCCCTTTTCCGTTTCCGCGCAGCGACGGGAGCATTTTCGGCAATTTCGAAAAGCGCCTGCCGAAGCGGCCGCACGGCTACTACCGCGAATACACGGTGCCGGCCCCTGCCATGACCGGGGATCGGCCGGCGGTTCCGGGCGTTCTCGATCGCGGCGCGCGGCGCATCGTGGCCGGCAAGGGGCGCGAGTACTATTACACCGTCGACCATTACCGGACTTTCCGCCGCATTCGGGAATAGACATGGATCAGGAACGATTTCGCGCGTTGTTGCCCAGGGCCGATCTGGCCGGCATCCACCGTCTGCCCGCCGCAAACGCCGGGGCGCTGCGGCAGGCGGCGGAATCGCTGAACTTCGCCTGCTTCGAGATCGATCTTCGCGAGGCCGGCCTCGAAGCCGCCCTGAAAACGCTGGGCGAGCGCCTCGGCTTTCCGCAATGGTACGGCGCCAATCTCGACGCCCTGCGCGATTGCCTGGCCGATTTTTCGTGGAACGAAGCGCCCGGCTACGTCCTCCTCCTGTCCCGCGCCGGCGCGCCGCGCGGGCAGGACGAATCGTTCGCCAGGCTGAACGGCGTATTCGCCAGCGTCATCCGGGAATGGCGGCGGCGAGGCGTTCCGTTCTGGGTTTTCCACGATTCGCGCGCGGACGGCCTGGCGCCCCCGCCGATCTTGGCATGACCTACAAGCGGCCGGTCTCGGTCCTCGTCGTCATCCACACCCCGGACCTGGAAGTGTTGCTGCTGGAACGCGCGTCGCGCGCGGGCTACTGGCAATCCGTGACGGGCAGCCAGGAAGAAGGCGAAACGCTGCCCGGCACGGCGCGGCGCGAGGTCGCCGAGGAAACCGGCATCGCCGCGCCGGCGGAAGCCTTCCAGGACTGGCGGATCGCCAACAGTTTCGAAATTTTCGCCGAATGGCGTTCGCGCTACGCCCCCGGCGTCACGCGCAACACCGAGCACGTTTTCTCGCTCGAAGTCCGGGAAAAGCCGCCCATTCGCCTCTCCCCCGGCGAACATCTGGCCAGCCTCTGGCTGCCCTGGCGCGAAGCCGCCGCGAAGTGTTTCTCCTGGACCAACCGCGATGCCATCCTCATGCTGCCGGAGAGGCGCGCTCGCTGAGCAGGCGGTCGAAACATTCGGGGCAAAAACACTGCCCGCCCTCGCCGGATCCGGGCGGCAGCGCCGGTCTTTTCATGCACCAGCATTCCCGCCGCCCCTCCGACGCCCCGCAAGCGAAGCGCCTCCCGCAGCGCGGGCAGACCACGCCGGAGTTCCCGGTTTCCCCTTGATCCCCTTCACTTTTCATCTTCTCTCCACCATTTTCCGAATGCCCTGCGATGCCGCGTTCCATTTCCATTTTCGCGTCGATAATGAAAGACCTCTCACGTTTTCCCATCATACCGGCGAAGCCGGCATCCAGCACGGCGACCAGAAAATCGAAGCCCCGGTTTCCGGCTCGCGCCAGCATGACGGGAGCTTTTTTGCCTTTCGTCGTGTTCGTTGTGGTTAAATCTTTTCACCCTTGTTTTTTCTCCGTGTTTTCCGTGCTCTCCGTGATTAAAAAGGCCCTGAACCCAAATGCCCGAAACATCGATCGGTAACGCATGGCGGCGAGCTTCACAGCGCATCGGACGGCTCGACGCGCGGCTGTTGCTGGAGCGCGTCCGCGGCTGCTCGCACGCCGATCTGATCGCGCATCCCGAACGCTCGATGACCGAAGACGAGGCGTCGCGTTTCGAGGCGCTGGTCTCGCGCCGGGCGGCGGGCGAGCCGTTGGCCTACCTCCTCGGCAGCGCCTGGTTCGGCGGGCTGGAATTCGCGGTCGGGCCGGCGGTGCTGATTCCGCGCCCCGAAACGGAACTGCTCGTCGACCTCGCCGCGCGGCGCGCGCGAACGCTGGAAAAACCGCGCATCGCCGATCTCGGCACGGGTTCCGGCTGCGTGGCCGTCCTGCTCGCGCTCCGCTGCCCGCAGGCGGACGTGACGGCCGTCGACATCTCCGCCGCCGCGCTCGAAGTGGCGCGGGCCAACGCGGCGCGGCACGGCGCGGCGGTGCGCTTTCTGGAAGGCGACTGGTACGCGCCGCTTGCCGGCGAACGCTTCGACCTCATCGTGTCCAACCCGCCCTACGTGGCCGACGGCGATCCGCATCTCGGAATGAACGGCCTGCCGTTCGAGCCGCGCCAGGCGCTGACCGACGGCGTGGCGGGCGGCGACGGCCTGGGCTGCATCCGCCGCATCGCCGCCCCGGCGGCGCGTCATCTGGAACCGGGCGGCTGGCTGCTGATGGAACACGGTTACGACCAAGCGGCCAAGACGCGCAAACTGCTGAGCGAAGCCGGATTCCGCGAAATCGCTTCCTGGCGGGACGGCGCGGGAATCGAACGGGTCAGCGGCGGCCAACGGCCACCCGATGTCGATTGCTTGCCGGCGGCCTGAACGGGAATCCTTTGCGTAAAACTGACTCTGGTTTGAAACCCAGACCTTTGGAGAGTTTTCGGTTTAGCGCCAGGCGTCTTTGAATCGAACGCTGTAAATCCCCGTAACCGCCAACGCTTTCCCGTCATCCCTTGACAGGCGGGAACCCAGCTCGCCGTTGCCTTCGCTGTCGCCTTCGCCGCTTCCGTTACCCTCGTCATTCCCGCGAAAGCGGGAATCCAGTTCGTGACCTCCAGCCCGAAGGGCTGCGAATTCAAAGGATGCGTCGCCACGCGCCGAAATATACGCGCTGGATTCCCGCTTTCGCGGGAATGACGGGGAAATGGAATTGTCATCACTCGAATCGAAAACACCCCAAAGGTTTTCGTCGCGTCCGTCGTGGTTGACTTCTCTCCCCGGCTTCGCCGCGCCTCCACGAGGCCCTGCTCCGGAGCCTTCAGGCGATGACTTGCGCCCGGTAGTCGCCGATCTCGAAATCTCCGCCGCTTTCCTCGATTTCCATCGGAGTGAGCAGATAGCGCCTTTCCTCGTGGACGAATTCTAGGATTTGGCGCACGTCGAAACTTCCCGGCGGCAGCACCAGGCGGGCCTGTTCGTCGTCGCCGTCGCCGCGCAGCCAGATGCCGGGGATGGCGTCGGCCGAGAGGCCCGATGCGCGGGGCCGCAGTTCGACGCTCTGCGCGTTGCGCGAAAGCGTCTGGATGCCGATGCTGGCATGATGCGAATCCGCGTTCACGCCGCGCCGCCTGACCACGCCCAGCACCCAATTCTCGCCGCCCTCGGGTTGCAGGCACAGCAGCGAGCCGATGGCGAGCCAGTCGCCAGCCACTTCCGCGCCGGCGCAAAAACCGCCCAGGCTGACGTTTTCCACGATCCAGCTCTCCGCCGAACGCTCGACCCCCAGGCGCGCCACATTACCGGCGAACGCCGCCAGGCTTCTGTTGAATCCTTCCAGCACGGACATGCGCGTCTTGACCGCGTGGCGCACGTGTTCGCGCTTCGGGGGAACGGGCGACCAGTATTGCGCCAGATGCTGCAACACCTTGAGCAGCATGGGCACCGGATACCCCGTTCCCAGGTTGAGTTCGGCCGGAACCGTTCCCCGCTCGACGGCATGTATCAATTCGGCCAATGCCTGGGACACCGCGCCCGGCTGGAAAAAACGCACGCCCGGCGCGGGTTTGACGGGCGGATTGACCATCCGCTTCGGCGGCTGCGCGTTGGCGGCGTCGACCCAGTACGCATTGCCCGGCAGGCACTCCGCGCCGAAGACGAAAGCGGGCAGAAAATGGACGATGAGCCGGTCGGCCAATTCGATTTCGAGCGGCAGCAGCGCGTCCATCGACGACGACGCGCGCACCAGCGCCTGCAAGTATTGCAGCGCCACGCAGGTCGTTCCCGGCGCGCCCGGATAAATCTGCACCGCCCTTTGCGCGTAACCTTCCGCCTCCGCCGCGAGATAAGGCGCTCCAAGGCCGCGCCACAGATCCTCGCCGACCACCCCGTAGCGAAAATCGATCCACTTGAGCTGATTCGAACGCGCCGCCATGAGCCGCGTCGCGGCCACCGGCAGGACGCGCCGGAACGCATCGGCGCCCTTTTCCTTCGGATTTTTTTCCAGGCGCTCGGCGCAGCGCGCGTACAGCCAGGAAACCTCGCCCCAGTAGTTGAAGCACACCGCCCACAGGCGGCGCTCCTCGTTTTTCGACAGGCGCGGCGTGCGCAGATAATGCCGCGTCAAGCGTCGGAGATGCGGCTGGGCCGCGCAGTCGAGTCCGTCGACCACCTCATAGAGACGATCGATCCGAAAATCGTCCGCGTGCTTCAGGGACTCGAACCAGTTATAGACCTCGTCGACCGCCTTGAACGCATCCTGCGGCAGCTTGGCCAGCACCCGCTTGAACTCCCTAGCTTCACCAAGGGGATGGTCCGGCCGCTTCGTCGAAAAGAAATTGAGCATCGTGGCACCCTGTTCCGCCGTCAGGCAACCCGACGATTTTGAAGATACGCCTGAAACATTCCAGCAGTATAAAACTATCCGTGGCTGTGGCAAACCGACATTTTGCCTTTATACCCGCCCGGATTGCAAACATTCGTCCAACTGGAAGGAGGCGGCATGGCGAATCGCGGGCGGGACGTCGTGGCCTGAACGGCCGGGCGGGCCGCATCACGGTTCCGGGAAAGGCGATTCATGCCGCCTTGCCCACCTTCGCCGTTCAAACGCTTGCCTCATCGCCCGCTGAAGTTGCCCGACGGAAACCGCGTCGACGGTCTCCGACGCGGGCCATCCCTCGTCAACGGGGCTGACCACGGACGAGCGAAGGGCGCGATACCCCCATTGGAGCGCGGGCGTCTCGCCCGCTTCGTTAGCTTTTTTGCGGGTGGGACGTCCGCGCTCCAATCAAAATCTCTCTCAAGAGGGAAGCGGCTCACGGCGAAACCGCAGGCCGAAAGGAGTTTGGCGGTTGAATCATCAAGTGCGGACACGCAAGAACTTGTCATTCCCGCGAAAGCAGGAATGACGGAATTTTATAAGCGTTCGATTCAAAACACTTTGGCGCGCCTTCTGTTCTCATTCCATTTCCTGAATCGTCGGTGGCGCGAATACGAGCCGCGGACAGCGCAAGTAGCGCGACGCGGCGAAACCGACAAAGGCGCGGGCGATTTGGAAGTGGGATGATGCCATCAATTTATCATGCAGGCCGCGCCTGAAAAGGCGGACAAGGGCACTGAAAACGAATCGACGATTGTCTTGATGCGCTATGAATCGCTGCCGGTGGCGCTGGAATAGCGGCAGAGAGGACACGCGAGGCGCATTCTCCAAGACTACCTATAACCCACGGATGAAAGCACGGGCGCGTCCCGGGCACGCACCAATTCACGTGCCAATCACCGGATGCGCGGCTCGGAATCCGGCCCTGAAAAGAACTCCCGTACCCGGCGGCTCCCCTGCAATCCCCAGGAAACGACTAGGCCGCCAGCCGCGCCGAGCATCGAACCCAAATCTCCGGCAAGCGCCGCCCCCAGCGTTGCTCCCAGGAACAAGCCGAGCAGTGGGAGACCGTATCCGGCAACGGCTCCACGGAACAGTGCGTGGTCGTCAACGACGACGGTTACTTCTTCGCCCACTTTTGCTCCGCCGGGATTCAGGACGCGGTGAAGTTTCGGGGACGCGCAAAACGCTCGCGCGAGATTGCCGCCGCCACATCCGCCCGGCTCATGACAGCGACCGCAGCCTCGATCCGCGATGCGGACGAGCGCACAGCCCCCGTCGAGCGCGGTTATCGTTCCGCGTATTTCGGCCACGGGGAGAATCTTTCAGGCATTGGATTTCTCGCTTACCAGCGATGGTCCGTCGCCGTGTCGAGCAAGGGCTTCAGTTTCTCGGCGATGGCTTCACGCGCCCGAAATATCCGGGAACGCACCGTTCCTATCGGGCAGTTCATTTGCACCGCGATATCCTCGTAGCTCAATCCCTCGATTTCACGCAGCACGATCGCGTTGCGCAATTCTTCCGGCAAGGCCTCCATCGCGGCATTGACCGTCTGTCCGATCTGTTTTGATTGCAGCAGCCGCTCCGGTGTGTTGATGTCGTGGAGATATTCCGCGTCTTCGAACGATTCCGCCTCGTCCGCGTCGAATTCCGTCGTCGTCGGCGTCCGCCGACCTTTCGCAACCAGGTAGTTTTTTGCCGTGTTTATGCCAATTCTATACAGCCAGGTATAGAAGGCGCTCTCCCCTCGAAATGTGGGTAAAGCGCGATAAGCCTTGATGAAGGCTTCCTGCTCCACGTCCTCTACCTCGGCGTGATCGCGTATGAAACGTGACAGCAATCGTCCCAATTTGCGCTGATACTTCCCGACCAGCTGTCCGAATGCCTGCTTGTCACCTTTCTGTGCGCGCTCGACCAAGGCCTGGTCAAAATCGCGGCCGCTCATATTTCCATGGACCCCGGCTGGGTAAGAGTACAAACCATGGCCAAGTATACCCTCAACATCGGTAAACATGAACCCCCCTCGAAACATTGCCGATGGGATGTGTATCGAGACGCGCAGGCGGCATTACTTTCCGAGCCGCTATGGTTCGTGTTTCCGTCGTGGCTCCAGCATGTGACGAAACAGGATACGATTATTTGGTGCCCTGCCCGCCCGTCTTCTATTTCCAGTTTAATGAGTGTGTGGTGAGTAGGTGGTGGGGTGCAGGGGTTTTGTGCCGGGGGAGGGGGGGAGCCTGGCGGTGACCTACTTTCGCACACGTGATGTGCACTATCATTGGCGCGACTTCGTTT
>JAIRPF010000004.1 GCA_031257115.1 Accumulibacter sp. | reverse complement strand
CGCGCGCGCCGCCGCGTCCGCCGGCCAGCGTCCGCACAGCGGCGCGATGGCGGTCAGCTCCCGCAGGGCGCGGACGAAATCGCCGCGCGGAATTTCGCGGGCGCCAAGCGAGGCCAGATGCGCGGTCTTCATCTGGCAGTCGATCATGCCGAATCCCCGCTCGCCGAGGAAGCGCGCCAGATGGGCGACGGCGATTTTCGAAGCGTCGGCGTCGCGCGCGAACATGGATTCTCCGTAAAACATTTTGCCGATGGCGATGCCGTACAGGCCGCCGCCGAGCCTGTCGCCGATCCACGTCTCGACCGAATGCGCGTAGCCGAGTTCGTGCAGCCGGACGTAAGCGGCCTCGATTTCGGGCGTGATCCACGTCCCCGCCTGACCGGGCCGGGGCGTCCGGGCGCAGGCACGGATGACATCCACGAAGCGCGTATCCAGGCGAATCCGGTATCGGCCCCGGCGCAGGGTCTTGCGCAGTGAGCGCGAAATCCTGAATTCGGACGGAAACAGCACCATGCGCGGATCGGGACTCCACCAGAGGATCGGCTCGCCCGGCGAATACCACGGAAATATCCCGTTGACGTAAGCCTGCACGATGCGCCGCGGAGTCAGGTCGCCGCCGGCGCAAAGCAGACCGTTCGGCTCGCGCAGGGCGAGTTCGAGCGGCGGAAAATCTTCGGCATTGCCCAGCCAGGGAATCATCGGCGCGTCTGGAAAAAATTGGCGGATGGATTATACGGTCCGTCCGGCGCTATCCAAGGCATTTACAGTTCAAAATGAACGCATGACGGGCGTCCCGCCCGCTGAAAAGTGAACGGAGCAGGCAGGACGCCCGCGCTCCAATATCAAAGCCTCCCTCCTAAGAGGTGTCATGCGGCGAAGCCGCATGACGGAGGGAGTCGGGCGGCTAAATCCTCAAACGCGGATGAGCAGACACACAAACACACAAACACCAACGGAAACCCCGTCATTCCCGCGCAGTCGGGAATGACGACGGTAACGGAGTCGGCGAAGGCAACGGCGAGCTGGATTCTGGCTTATCAGTGGATATGGCGAGGTGACTTGAGGTTTGGTTCCCGATGCTTGCTTCCCGATTCCCAATCTCCCCACTCCCCCATCGTTTTCCCAACCGCGTTCTGAAGCCCAACCGCCAAACTCCTTCCGTCACGCCTTTGGCGTGACGCCTCCCTCAAGATGGAGGTTTTGGATTGACCTCCGGTGGGCGCGCGGCGATACTTGCGGTTGTTCATGACAATTTTCAGGACGGGTTCATCATGGAAAAACCTTCATCCGGATACCAGCGGCTCCTGTCGGAAAAATATCCGACGATCCAGGCAGCCTCGACGGCGATCATCAATCTGTCGGCTTTTCTGCGCCTGCCCAAGGGCACGGAGCATTTTCTTTCCGACGTGCATGGCGAGCACGAAGCGTTCAATCACGTCATCCGCAACGGGGCCGGGGCAATCTGGCGGCAGATCGGGGAAATGTTCGGCAATACCCTGTCGAAATCCGAGCGGCGGAACCTGGCGACGCTGATCTATTACCCTGAACTGAAGCTCCCGCAGATGCTGGCGACGGTCGAGGACAAGGATGAATGGTGCCGCCTGAAACTCGTCCGGCTCATCAGGTTCTGCCGCGGGCTGACGGCCAAATACCGGCAATCGACGGTGCGCGGCTTTCTGCCCGCGCCCTTGGCGGAAACGATCGAGGAACTCCTCTACGACCGCGATGACGCCGAGTTCAAGGTGGCGTCCTACCAGAGCCAGATCGACACCATCGTGGCGACGGGCAGCGCCTCGGTGTTCATCACCGCGCTGGCCGATCTGATCCGGCGCCTGGCCGTCGAGCGCCTGCACGTCATCGGCGACATCTACGACCGCGGCCCCGGCGCGCACATCATCATGGATTTGCTGATGGAATACCATGACGTGGACATCCAGTGGGGCAACCACGACATTCTGTGGATGGGCGCGGCGGCTGGCAGCGAAGCCTGCATGGCCAATGTGATCCGCACCAGCCTGCGCTACGGCAACCTGGAGACCATGGAAAACGGCTACGGCATCAGCCTGATCCCGCTCGCTTCGTTCGCCCTGGAAACGTACAGGGACGATCCCTGCAAGCTGTTCATTCCCAAGGTCTCCCCCGATGACAATTTCACCGAACAGGAAATCCGGCTGATGGCGCTGATGCAGAAGGCCATGGCCGTCATCCAGTTCAAGCTCGAAAGCCAGATCATCAAGCGCCATCCGCATTACGGCATGGACGACCGCCTGCTGCTCGACAAGATCGACTACGCGCGCGGCATCGTCCGCATCGGCGATACGGATCATCCGCTGCTCGACACTTATTTTCCGACGATCGATCCCCAACATCCCGATGTTCTTTCCGGCGAAGAGCGCAAGGTCGTGGACAAACTGAAACTCTCCTTTGTCAACAGCAAGAAACTGCAACAGCACACGCGCTTTCTTTTCTCCAACGGCAGCATCTATCTGGCCCACGACGGCAATCTGCTCTACCACGGCTGCATCGCCATGAACGACGACGGCGAATTCCGCGCCTTCAACGTCGACGGCCAGTCGTTCGTGGGCAAGGCTTTTCTCGACCGCGTCGACCGTCTGGCGCGGCAGGGCTATTTCGCCTCGGACGATTCGGCGGTCAAGCTCTACGGCATGGACACCATGTGGTTCCTGTGGTGCGCCCCGCAGTCGCCGCTCTTCGGCAAGGAAAAGATGGCCACCTTCGAGCGTTATTTCCTGGCCGACAAAGCCACGCACAAGGAGCAGCGCAACCCTTACTACACCCTGCGCGACAGCGAGGAAACCGCCCGCAAGATCCTCGCCGAATTCGGTCTCGATCCCGACACGGGCTGCATCATCAACGGCCACGTGCCGGTCAAGGTCTCCAAGGGCGAATGCCCGATCAAGGCCAACGGCAAGCTGATCGTCATCGATGGCGGTTTCTCCCGCGCCTACCAGAAAGAGACGGGCATTGCCGGTTACACGCTGATCTCCAACTCGCGCGGCCTGCTGCTCGCGGCGCACCAGCCGTTCGAATCGACGCATAAAGCGGTTTCCGAGGAACTCGACATCGACAGCGCGACCGAAATCATCCACACGCACTCGCACCGGCTGCACGTCAGCGATACCGACCGGGGCAAGAAAATCCAGCAGCAGATCGACGACCTGGAAGCCCTGTCGCAAGCCTACCGCGAAGGCTCGATCAAGGAGCACAATGTTTATTGGAGCCTGAAAAACAATCGGCCGCGGTAAAAGGCGAAAATCTTCGGCCACGGAGTTTTCGGAGAAACACGAAGAAAATCTTTTGAGAATTTTCGCTTTTCTCCGCATCCTCCGTGCCTTTCGTGGCCAAAGTCTTGCTTTTCGTCGTGGCCGTCGCGGTTAACCGCTTTTCCCGGGTTTCTCCGGGTTCTTAGTGGTTAACTTTTTTCACTTTTACCAACCGAGGTGATTCATGGATCTCCAACTTCAAGACAGGCATGTTCTGATCGGCGGCGGCAGCAAGGGCATCGGTCTTGCTTGCGCCAGCGGTTTTCTCGACGAGGGAGCCAGGGTCAGCCTCGTTTCGAGGGAGGCCGCCCATCTGGAGGCCGCTCGCCGCACCCTGCTCGAAAACCATCCCGGAGCGGAAGACTGCGTCGCCGTCTTTCCGGCGGATCTCCGCGACGCGGAGGCGGCCGCCGCCGCCGTGGAGCAGGCCGAGCGGCAGCGGGGGCCGGTCGACATCCTGGTCAACAGCGCCGGCGCCGCCCGGAGGACGCCGCCCGACGAACTGACGCCGCGGCATTGGCGCGAGGCAATGGACGCCAAATTCTTCACCTACATCCATCTGATCGATCCGGCGATCAAACGGATGGCGGCGCGGGGTCACGGGGTCATCCTGAACGTCGTCGGCGCCGGCGGAAAAGTCGCCAAGCCCGTGCATCTGCCCGGAGGCGCCGCCAATGCGTCGCTGATGCTGGTCAGCGCGGGCCTGGCCGCGGCCTACGGCCCGCGGGGAATCCGCGTCAACGCCGTCAACCCCGGCACGACCCGGACGGAGCGCATGCAGGCCGGTCTGGAGGTGGATGCCCGCGCCTACCGCATCAGCCTTGAAGAAGCCCTCGCCAGGGCCAGCGCCAACGTGCCTCTCGGTCGCGTCGCCGAACCGAAGGAAATCGCCGACGCGGTGCTTTTCCTGTGTTCTTCCAGGGCCAGCTACATCACCGGCGCCATTTTGTCGATGGACGGCGCCGTCACGCCCCTGGTCGTCTAGGGCGCTTTTCAGCGCCTCCGGCGGACACGGCCCATGCCGCGCGAAACCGGAAAAACGCAGGCCACGGAGGGCGCGGCGAACACGGAGAAAATCTTGAAAGTTTTCCCGCCGCGCCCGTCATGAGCAGGACTTTTCCGCTCTTGTTTTTCGTTGTGCGCGCCGTGTTCGTCGTGGTCGATGCTTTTCCGTTTTTCCCCGCGCCCCGCGTGGTCAAAGTTTTTCGCCTTTCGCCGTGTTCGCGGCGCAGGTTTCCTCGATTTTGCGGATGAACAGCGCGGCGGCGTCGTAGCCGGTTTGCTGGCGGATTTCAACCATGCAGGTCGGGCTGGTGACGTTGATCTCGGTGAGCCAGTCGCCGATCACGTCGATGCCCACGAAAAGCAGCCCGCGTTCGGCGAATGTCGGCGCCAGCGCCTTGGCGATCTCGAAATCGCGCGGCGTGAGCGGCCTCGCTTCGCCGCGTCCGCCGGCGGCCAGGTTGCCGCGCGTCTCGCCGGCCATCGGGATGCGGGCGAGGCAATGGGGAACGACTTCGCCGCCGACGATCAGGATGCGCTTGTCGCCGTCGACGATTTCGGGAATGAAGCGCTGGGCCATGATCGTGCGCCGGCCGCCGCGCGTCAGCGTTTCGACGATCACGTTGCGGTTGGGATCGTCCTCGCGCACGCGGAAGATTTCGCGTCCGCCCATGCCGTCGAGCGGCTTCAGCACCACGTCGTGGTACGCGCCGATGAATTCCCCGATCCTCGTCGCGTCGCGCGCGACCAGCGTGGGCGCGGCGAAGCGGGCGAATTCGGCGACGGAGAATTTTTCCGAGTGGTCGCGCAGCGCGCGCGGACTGTTGAAGACGCGCGCGCCCTCGGCCTCGGCGCGTTCCAGCAGCCAGGTGCTGGCGACGTATTCCATGTCGAAGGGCGGGTCCTTGCGCATGATGACCGCGGTGAAATCGCGCAGGGGCAGGAGCGCGCGCGCGCCTTCCTCGCACCACGGATGGTCGCCTTCGAGCAGCGTCACTTGCGTGGCTTCCGCGCGGACGCCGTGTTCCGTCGTCCAGGTGAGCGAGGGCTGCGGGACGGCGAATACCGAATGCCCCGCCGCCTGCGCCGCGCGCATCATGGCGACGCTGGAATCCTTGTAGGCTTTCAGGGTGTCGAGCGGGTCGACGATGAAGGCTAGGCGCATGAATCCTCCCCTGGTTCGGTTCGTTCCAGTTCGAGCGCGGCGGCGAGCAGCGCCAGCCGGGCGACGACGCCGTAGGCGTAGAAGCGGTTGGGCGGAGCGTCCGGCGTCTGGCCGCAATCCGGCAGGCAGCAGCTCGTTTCAAAGGCCAGCGGCTCGAAGCGCATTCCCGGCGCGTTGAGGTTTTCGTCCCTGGCGCGTTCCGAATGCACGCGGTAGAAGCCGCCCACGACGTAGCGGTCGATCATGTAGACCACCGGCTCGGCGACGCCGTCGCCCACGTACTCCAGGGTATGCACGCCTTCCTGGATGATGACCTGGGTGACGCTCATGCCTTCCTTGATGACCGACATCTTGTTGCGCTGGCGGCGATTGAGGCCCGTGACCTCGGAGGCGTCCTTGACCGTCATCACCCCCATGCCGTAGGTTCCCGCGTCGGCCTTGACCACCACGTAAGGTGTTTCGTCGACGCCGTATTCGCGGTATTTCTCGCGTATCCGGGCGAGCGCCGCGCCGACGTTGTCGGCCAGGCATTCCTCGCCCTGCCGCTCATGGAAGTTGATTTGTCCGCAGACCCTGAAAAACGGGTTGATCTGCCACGGATCGATGCCGACGAGGCGGGCGAATTCCCTGGCCACCTCGTCGTAGGCGGCGAAGTGATTGGATTTGCGGCGCACCGCCCAGCCGGCGTACAGCGGCGGCAGGACGAATTGCTCGTCGAGATTGCGCAGGATGTCCGGAATGCCCGCGGAAAGGTCGTTGTTGAGCAGGATGGCGCAGGGATCGAAATCGGCGAGGCCGAGCCGGTGACGGCCGCGCACGAGCGGTTCGAGCAGCAGGGACGCGCCGTTCCCCAAGTCGACCGGCGTCGGCTCGCTGATTTCCGGGAGGAGCGAGCCGATGCGCACGTTCAGCCCGGTCATGCGCAGGATGTTGACCAGCCGCGTCACGTTTTCCAGGTAGAAAAGATTGCGCGTATGGTTTTCGGGAATCAGCAGCAGGCTTTTCGCCATCGGGCAAATCTTTTCTATCGCGCCCATCGTGGCCTGCACGCACAGCGGCAGGAAAGCCGGATTGAGATTGTTGAAGCCGCCCGGAAACAGATTCATGTCCACCGGCGCCAGCTTGAAGCCGGCGTTGCGCAAATCCACCGACCCGTAGAACGGCGGCGTATGTTCCTGCCACTGGCCGCGCAGCCAGCGTTCGATGGCCGGCGTGGCGTCGATGAACTTTCGTTCGAGTTCGAGCAGGGGACCCGTGAGGGCCGTCGTGAGGCGAGGTACCATCGTTTTCTCCAATCATTCGGGACGGCGGATCGGCGGCCATCCCGATGTTCGACCGCCGTTCGCGGTCAGACCAGCGCTTTGAGCCTGCTCCACCAGGAATTTCCTCCGGAATTCCCCCCGGAATTCCCTTTCCCTGGCAAGAAGGAACGAAAGACACCGGGCAGCGGCGTTTGTTCCAGACTGTGCTGGGTGAACAGGAAACGCCCGTCGCAGATGAAGCCGAGATCCTCCCAGTCTACCCGATTGAGCGCGGCCGCCAGCGCCCGCGCGTCCAGCGTGGGAACCCTGGGGAAAATGGCCAGCACCGAACCGTCGTAATGCGGACAGTCATGCACGAAAAACGGCGCCGGCCGCCGGGTTTTGCCGTTCACGTAGACCCTCGGCGCTTCCGACTGGAAATACCCCCGGCCCCATTGCCACCAGTTCGTTTCGTCGAAGCGGCGGATGCGGCGGGCGAGCAGGCGTTCCTTGTGCGGCGCGAGCGCGGCCGGCGGCGGCTCGCCGGGTTCGCACCAGATCATGCGCCGGGTTTTTCCGTCGCTCACGGTCGTGGAGCAGACGAAATCGCGGGTGCCGTGCGCCTCGCTGGCGAAAATCCCGTCCGCCCCGGAAACGGCGCCGACCTTGACGAAAGCGATGTCCGACAGGCGCAGCGGATAACCGTGGCGCGTAAACAGGAGATGCCCCCCCGTTTCGACGAAACGCCGCTTCTCCCAGGCCGGCTGTTTCAATCCCGCCGCGCCCCGGTTCTGATCGAGCGCGGCGAAACGGGAACGGCGGGACGTTTCGCCTTTCTGGAAGCGCCAGATGGCGCAATTGGGCGTCACCTCGTCGAACAGGCGCGCGTCGCCCAGGTCGATGAAATCGGTGATCGTCCCCGTGGCATAGAGCAGGCGGTTGAGCGGAACGGCGGAAGTGGCCTTGAGCAGGTCGCGCGGAGTGATGAAAATCAGCTCGCCGTCCGGTTCGAGGTGGCGCAGGCACTTCTCGATGAAGAACAGATACAGATTGGCCCGCCCGTCGAGCACCGACCCGCGCGCGAGCCGCCGCGTCCCCGGCGAAATGTCCTGATAACGCACGTAAGGCGGATTGCCGATGATCGTGGCGAAACGCTCGTCTTCCGACAACTCGAAGAAATTCATCACCTCGGCGCCCGGCGGAGCGTGACGCGGATCGATCTCGATACCCATCGCTCCCGGAAAATGCCTGAGAAACGCGCCGTCGCCGCAAGCGGGTTCAAGCACGCGCCCCCGGTTGCGCACGAGCGTCAACATGCAATCGACGATCGCCCGCGGCGTGAAAATCTGCCCCAGGGCAGCGATTTCGTATTCACTGGGAGGCGCGAGGGAAGCGACGGACATGGCCAATTCGAACGATGGAATTTCAACCGCGCAAGTATAGAGCGTTTTCGGTTTGACCCTGAACATCATGTGAAAAGCGAAAGAGCGAATGCCATGCAGGACGAACGATATCCGCCCCCGCCAAAAGGAGTGACGGAGGAAGCCGGGCGATGAGATCGTCAAGCACGGATGAATGGAAACCATCATTCCATTGATCGCCGATGCGACGGGGTTTTCTTCGCCTTTCGCCGCGCCCGCCGTGTTCGCCGTGGTTAAATAGGATTTTGCTCTCCGATCCTTCCGTCAAGCGATGAAAGAAATAGTGATTGTCGCCCCGATAAAGTCGATGGCCGAATTGGCGGCGCAGGTCGTCGCGGCGCATGGTCACGACGCCGTCGAGGTTCGCCGTGGGAATATGGGCGAGGGCGTCGAGGTGGCCCGGCGGGCGATCAGGGAGGGGGCCGAGGTCATCGTTTCCCGTGGGGGAACCTACCGGATGATCAGGGCCGATACGAATCTTCCCGTCGTCGAGATCAAGGTCACGGCGTTCGATCTCATCGAGAGTTTCCAGGAGGCGAAGCAGGCCGATCCGGCGCTGGGCCTGATCGGCGTGATCGGTTATCCGAACGTGATTTCCGGCGCGGGCGTGATCGCCGGCCTGATGGGCCTGGAAACCGTGCTTTTCGAGATTGCCGACCTGAACGACGTTCCGGCGGAGGTGGCGAGGCAGTTCGCCCTGGGCGTCCGCGTGTTCGTCGGGGACGCGAACGTCGAAAGCGCCGTCGCCAGACACGGCGGAGGCGTGGTCATTCCGGTCAGGTCGGGCGCGCAGGCGATCCGCAACGCCGTTCAGGAGGCCGAGGCGGTTCTCCACGCGACGCGGCTGGAAAAGGAAAAGGCGCAGCAGTTCGCCGCCATCATCGACTTCGTGCAGAACGGAATCATCGCCATCAACGACCAAGGCGTCGTCACGGTATTCAACAGCGCGTCCGAAAAAATCCTCGGACTGGACCGGCAGGAGGCCCTGGGCCGGCGCATCGCGGAAGTTTTTCCGGAGGAGACGCGCCTGCCCGCCACCCTGGAGACGAAACGGCCGGAAATCGGCGAGATACGGCGCCTGCGCAACGACACCGTGATCTCCTCCAACCACGTGCCGGTGATCGTGGACGGAGCGGTCAGGGGCGCGGTCGCCACGTACCAGGACATCACGGAAGTCCAGCGGCTGGAACAGAAAATCCGCATCCGGCTCGCCGAAAACGGCTTTGCCGCGCAGCATGGATTCGCCGACATCGTTCATCGCAGCAAGGCGATGGCGGAATGTATCGGAACGGCGCGGAAGTTTTCCGGCAACGATGCCTCGGTGCTGATCTCCGGCCCCACCGGGGTCGGCAAGGAACTGTTCGCCCAGGGCATCCACAACGGCAGCCGGCGCAGGAATTTCCCGTTCGTGGCGATCAACTGCGCCGCGCTGCCGGAGACGCTGATCGAGAGCGAGCTGTTCGGGTACGTCGAAGGTTCCTTCACCGGCGCGGCCAAAAGCGGGAAGGCCGGGTTGTTCGAAATGGCGCACGGCGGCACGATCTTCCTCGACGAGATCAGCGAACTGCCGATGGTTCTGCAAGGCCGGCTGCTGCGGGTCTTGCAGGAAAGAAAGGTCATGCGCCTCGGCGACAGCAGGCTGATTCCCGTCGATGCCCGCGTGATCTGCGCCAGCAACCGGGATTTGCGCAAGATGGTGGGGCAGAAGCAGTTCAGGAGCGATCTCTATTTCCGGATCGCCATCCTGAGCCTGCGCATCCCCGCCCTGAACGAACGCCTGGAGGACGTGGAAATCCTGAGTTCGCACTTCGTCAACGAGGCCGCGCGGCGTTACCGGAAAAGCGGCGTGACCCTGGGGCCGGAGGCGCTGGCGTTTCTGAAGAACTACGTCTACGAAGGCAACGTCCGCGAATTGCAGGGCATGATCGAACGGGCGGTCGTCGTCTGCGAAAGCAAGACCATCGTACCCGGAGACTTGGTGGCGGCGCCGGATCACGGCGACGCCGGGCAAAACGGCGAACGCGAGGCGTTCTTCCCGGACGGGCTGACGCTGAGGGAAATCGAGGACAGTTACATCGAGCGCATTTTCCGTAAAACGAACGGCTCCATCCGCGCCACGAGCGCCATCCTGGGCATCGACCGCACGACGCTCTGGCGCCGGATCAGGGAAGGGCGTCTCGCCCGGCGGAAATCCGGGGCGGAGGCATCTGGCGGCGGCGCTACGCCGGAATGACGGGCCGCTTTGCGGGGGACGGACTCCGCCGTGGCTGAAACCGGAAAATCCGCGGCCCTCGAAATTTTTGCCCTTTCCGTCCGCCGTGCGTAGAATCCACCGCGCCTGACCCTGTCACCCCCTTGTGTGCGATCCGTGGAAAAACAAGAACGTAGCGTGAGCGAACTGGAAGAAACGGCGCGAATTCTCGCGGGCGTCAAATATATGGCGCGTTTATTGCGTGCGTTTGTGGGCCATCCCTTCATGACCGCGCCGTAAGGCGTGAAGCGGCGCGCGCCGCTTTCGCTCCGGCAATCGTCGAAGACCCCGTTTCTTTTGGGAAACGGAGTTTTTCGGGCTTTTTTCGAGCCTTCTCCGGGCCTTCTCCGGGCCTTCTTCGGGCCTTCTTCGTTTCGCGGGCGTTTCGCCCGCGCTCCAATCAAACCCTCCCTCTCGAGGGTGGTGTCGCGCCGAAGGCGCGACGGAGGGCGTTGGGCGGTCGAGTTCCCGGACGCGCCCGGAAAAAACATCCGCCGCGACGCTTTCCGTCTTCCCGGGCGCGATTGGAAAGAGCGGTCGC
>JAIRPF010000124.1 GCA_031257115.1 Accumulibacter sp. | reverse complement strand
CAGGCGAGGAAACCGCTTGCCGCCCTGCGCGCCGAGGCCGAGGCGCGGCCCGCGCCGCGCGATTTCGCCGGCGCTCTCCGGAATCGGATCGCCGGAGGCGATGCCGCGGTCATCGCCGAGATCAAGAAGGCCAGTCCGTCGAAAGGCGTGATCCGCGCCGATTTCCGCCCGGCCGAAATCGCCGCCGCCTACGCCGCGCACGGCGCGGCCTGCCTCTCCGTGCTCACCGACCGCCCGTTCTTCCAGGGCGGGCCGGAGTGCCTCGAAAGCGCGCGCGCGGCCTGCGCCCTGCCCGTGCTGCGCAAGGATTTCATCGTCGATCCGTATCAGGTTTTCGAGGCCCGCGCGATGGACGCCGACGCCATCCTGCTGATCGCCGCCGCGCTCGACCCGGCGGCGATGCGGGATCTCGAAGCCGCCGCCCGCGGATTGGGCATGGCGGTTCTCGTCGAAGTCCATGACGAAAACGAACTCGACCGGGCGCTGGCCTTGGCGACGCCGCTCCTCGGCATCAACAACCGCGACCTGCGCACCTTCGCGGTATCGCTGCAAACCACGCTCGGCCTGCTGTCGCGGATTCCTCCCGGACGAACCGTGGTCAGCGAAAGCGGCATTCACACCCCGGCCGACATCGCCCTGCTGCGCCGCAACGGTGTCGACGCCTTTCTCGTCGGCGAATCCCTCATGCGCCAGCCCAATCCGGGCGAGGCGCTGGAGGCGCTGCTCGAAAGGCAAGAGTGAAAAAGCGACAGACCACGGCGAAAGACAAAAACATTGCCCCGGAGTTCACGGTGTCAACAAGCAATTTATATGCGCCTGGCGCGTTCTTATGACCCTAATAATCCATTTGGCGCGTGATCGGTAATGGAAATTTTGTGGTTTTCTGCCTGTGCATGATATAGTGATGCAATGTACTGATGAGGAAAATTTCATGCACACTGCAATACTACCGGCCCAAAACATGACCGTCCGGCTGGATGGCGAACTGCGTGAACGTCTCCGTAATCTTGCCGAATCCAGAAAACGCACACCGCATTGGATACTGAAGGAAGCCATCCAGCAATACGTCGAACGCGAGGAAGAACGTAACGCGCTCCGTCAGGCGGCTGTCGAATCCTGGGAAGAATACAGGGCAACGGGACTGCATTTGACGCATGAGGAAGCCGACGCATGGCTTGCCAAACTTGAAGCGGGCAAAGACGCGGAGATTCCGGCGTGCCATCCTTGATATGGACGCCTCGCGCTCTTCTGGATATTCAACGGCTCTACCGTTTTCTCGCGTCCAGGAATCCCGACGCGGCGCGGCGGGCGGTAAAAGCCATTCGCGCCGGAGTTGGCCTGCTTGCAAAACAGCCGCGAATGGGACGCCCCGCCGACGATCCGCCCCAAAGCCGCGATTGGAACATCGATTTCGGTCATGGCGGTTATGTCGCGCGGTATCACTATGATGAGGCAGCGGATTTAGTGACGGTGCTGGCCGTGCGGCACCAAAAGGAAAGCGGATTTTGGGGTCAGACAGAGTAAATGCCCAGCCCCGTGGTTCCAGTCCTTGCGATCTTTCGGCGCACTGATTGAGACCTCCCACGCATTGAGTACCTTTTGTTTCAGTTTCCGGAGACTTCAAAAACTCTCGCCACGCCGTCGAGCACGCAAAGTTTCCCTCGCACCCGAACGACCAGCCCGCGCCGGTCGCCGCGCTCGGCGCGCCCTTCGTCCCAGGCCCGGCACTGGCTTTGATAGTTGTACGTTGGCCCCGTCCAGTCCCGCACCGGGCGAAACGTCCAGGCGGTACATTCTTGGTAAGCGCCAAAATGCAACATCCCGCCGTTGACGTATTCGCGGCCGCGTAGCGTGAATGTCGGAACGTCCGCCACGCCATTTTGTGAATACGCCAATTTGTGACCGCAATACGCAGGGTCAGGTCGACCGGATCATCGTTCCGAAACCGCGATTGGTGAGGATTTCCAGCAGCAGCGCGTGTTCGACGCGGCCATCGATGATGTGCACGCTTTTCACGCCGCTCCGGGCGGCGTCGAGCGCCGAGGCGATCTTCGGCAACATGCCGCCGTGCAGCGTTCCGTCCTCGACCATGACGTTGATTTCCGTTGGCGTGACGTCGGTGATGACCTGGCCGTTCCTGTCGAGAACGCCCGGCGTGTTGGTCAGCAGCACGAGTTTTTCGGCGCGGAGGATTTCGGCGACCTTGCCGGCGACGACGTCGGCGTTGATGTTGTAGGTCTCGCCATTCTCGCCGACGCCGATCGGCGCGATGACGGGAATGAACGCGCCGGCTTCGAGATAGCCGATCAGCGCCGGGTCGATGCCGGTGATGTCGCCGACCTGGCCGATGTCGATCAGGTCGGCCTGCTTGTCCCGGCCGTGCAGCAGCAGCTTTTTCGCCCGGATCATGCCGCCGTCCTTGCCGGTGAGGCCGACCGCCTTGCCGCCGGCCTGGTTGATGAGGTTGACGACGTCCTTGTTGACCTGGCCGCCGAGCACCATTTCCACGATTTCCATCGTTTCGGCGTCGGTCACGCGCATCCCCTGGATGAACTCGCCCTTCTTCCCGACGCGCGCCAGCAGGTTCTCGATCTGCGGCCCGCCGCCATGCACGACGACGACGTTCATGCCGACCAGCTTGAGCAGAACCACGTCGCGCGCGAAACACTGCTTGAGCTTTTCGTCGACCATCGCGTTGCCGCCGAACTTGACCACGATGGTCTTGCCGTGGAATCGCTTGATGTAGGGCAGGGCTTCCGCGAGGACGGCGGCTTCCTGCGCCGGCGGGATTTGTTCCAGGGTCATGGCGGGGTTCCTTTTTGAAAACTGGCGGATTCTATTCCAATTCCAGGCCCAGGCTCACGCTGTCCGCAATTCCTCGCGGATCGTCT
>JAIRPF010000086.1 GCA_031257115.1 Accumulibacter sp. | reverse complement strand
GGCGGTGGCCCGCCGAGGGCGGGGCGGAAAGAGCCGGGCGGTCGAAGGATCGAGACAGGAATCGGATCACCCGAAACCCCGTCATTTCCTTGACAAGCCGGAATCCGGTTCGCCGTTGCTCTCGCCGCCTTCATCCCCCATCCCCCTCGTCATTCCCGCGAAAGCGGGAATCCAGGGCGTTCATCGTAAAACTGACTCCGGTTTGAAACCCCGCCCTTCAGGGCGGTGCGAAGGCTGAAATCCCCGGCCCGGAAGGCCGTGGTTTCGACCGTGGCCACTTGGGAGAGGGACAAACCCCTTCCAGGTTCGTTCACAGCGGCAAGCATGAATGCCTGCCGCTAATGAGTTGCTTGTGTAAAGTCTTGTAACACATTGTTTTCATGACATTTTTATGTCCTGGAGTTCCGGTCGCATTTGTAAAGTTTTTCGACACTTCGGGCGAACGTGGGATTCCCGCAAAGGGCGAGGGTCACGGTGAAAGCGCGCGGGCTTCCCGACGGAGCGGATCCTGCCGGTAAAAACGGCGGAACAGGTCGTACAGGATCGGGTATTCCCGGCGCAGGATGCCGGGCGCTTCGAAAAAGGTCTCGCTCAATACGGCGAAAAATTCGCCGGGATGTTCCGCCGCGTAGGGGTCGATCGCCAGCGTATCCTCGAAAGCCTCGCCTTGCCTTTCGGAGCGCGCCTCGGCCGCGTCGACCCGGGCGCAAAAGTCGTCGTAGGCGGCCAGGAGCGCGTCTTCCCATTCTTCCCTGGGGATGCCGGCCGGCAGCGGCGGAACGCCGTCGATCTCGCCGTTGAGCATGTCGAGCTTGTGAGCGAATTCGTGGATCACCACGTTGTAGCCGTCGCCGGCCATCTGCGCGTCGCGCCACGAAATCAGCAGCGGGCCGCCTTCCCAGGCTTCGCCGGAGGCGACGTCGTCGTATTCGTGCACCACGCCGAATTCGTCCTCGACGGTGCGCGGAATGACGAACTCGTCGGGGTAGACCACGATGCCGATCCAGCCGCGATAACACTCCAGTCCCAGATTGAGGATCGGCAGGCAGCCCTGGACGGCGATCGAGGCGCACATGGCGTCGCTGAGTTCAAGCCCGCCCGCCGCCGTGAATTCCTTTTCGGCCAGGAAACGCCCGGCGAGTTCGCGGAGCCGCGCCCGTTCGCCGGCGTCCAGTCCGGCGAGGAAGGGCAGGCCGCCGATCGTTTTCCGCCACAGCGCGTCGGACAGTCCGCCTCGCGGCGGCGCGCCGCCGATCCAGCCGCGCACCTTGTCGAACAGTTTGCCGATCGTCATGGCGAGGGAATGCGGCAAGGGAATAACGATTCCCCGCTTTTCGGGAGTTCTCTCAAGTTTTTTCTCCATGCCCGTGGTTTTCACGCGGCTTCGCGCGATTGGCCGTCGCCAGGTAAATTCCGAGAAAGATCAGGCCGATGCCGATGCCGTGGAAAAGGCGCGGGGTCTCGCCGAGGAACAGGGTCGCCAGGAGCGTTCCGAAAACCGGCATCAGGTGCAGGAACAGGCTGGCCTTGCTCGCGCCGACCTCGCCGACCGCCCGGTTATAGAAGATGAAGCCGGCGAAGCTCGGCAGGGTTCCGACATAAGCGATGCCCATGACCGAGGACGCCGACAGGACGATCCGCCGGCCTTGCGCCATCTCCCAGGCATAAAACGGCGTCAGCGCCAGGAGACCGACGGTCATGAGCGCGGCGAGCAGCAGCATCGGGGGAACGCCGGCCGGCCGCCATTGCAGGCCGATGGTGTAAAGCGCCCAGACCAGGACGGCGGTGAGCATCCACAGATCGCCGACGTTCGGCGCGAGCGCGAGCAGCGTCGCCGGTTCGCCGCGCGAAACGATGACCGCGACGCCGACGAGCGAGGCCAGCACGCCAAGCCACTCGACGCCGGAGAGGCGCTTGCCGAAGAAGGCCCAGGAGAGGGCGATGGTGGCGACGGGACAGAACGAATTGAGCAGGGAGGCGTTGGTCGCGCCCGTGTATTGCAGGGCGATGTAGGTAAACGTGTTGTATCCGCCGACGCCGAGCAGGCCGAGCGCCGCCACGGCTTTCCATTCCTTGCGGAGCCGTGGCCAGCCGTCGCGCCAGTGCGGCAGGGCGGGCGGCAGGGTGAGCAGGAGCGCGATGACCCAGCGCCAGAACGCCAGCGCGAACGGCGGAACCTCGCCGTGCATCGCGCGCCCGACGACCATGTTGCCCGACCAGAACAATGCGGCGAGGGTCAGCAGCAGATAGGGATTGTGAAAACGGACGGGCATGGGACGCTCGGCCAAAAGCGCCCATTATCCCGGAAACCGTTGCCGGGGAAAGGGGGATTCCTCCGATCCATTTCTCGTTTGGCGGCAAAAATGGAAGGCGGAAAAACGAACACCCCGTGGGCGGATGATATTTTCCCCCGCAAAAATCATCGGCGCGGTGGATCGCCGGCGGGCGAGGACATCCATCCCGGAGCGGTCATCCAGCAAACGGGCGCGGCATCGTATAATCGGCGCCTTGCTTCATCTCCCCGAATGGCAACGCAATGACTGTCGACATCAAGACCCATCTCGCCGATCTGATGCGCGCCGCGCTCGCCGGCTTCGCTCCGGACGCGGCGGAGGCGGCCATCGTCCTGGAACGGCCCAGGCAGGCATCGCACGGCGATTTTGCCTGCAACCTGGCCATGCAGCTCGCCAGGACGATGAAGCGCAATCCGCGCGAGCTGGCGCGGTCGCTGCTCGCCGGGATTCCGCCGTCGCCGTTCGTCGCCAGGGTCGAAATCGCCGGGGCCGGTTTCATCAATTTCCATCTGCATCGCGCGGCCAAGCTGGAGGCCGTGCGCGCCGTCCTCGAACAGGGCGAGGATTTCGGGCGCTCGACGCAGGGAGGGCGGAAGAAGATACAGATCGAATTCGTTTCGGCCAATCCGACCGGCCCGCTGCACGTCGGCCACGGGCGCGGCGCGGCGTATGGCGCGAGCCTCGCCAACCTGCTCGCCCGCGCCGGCTGGGACGTGACGCGCGAGTATTACGTGAATGACGCCGGACGCCAGATGGACATTCTGGCCACGTCGGCGTGGCTGCGTTACCTGGAATTGCACGGAGCGGCCATTCCCTTCCCGCCCAACGCCTACCAGGGCGATTACGTGCGTCACATGGCCACGGAAATGAAGATCGCGCACGGCGACAAGTACGTCCGCCCGGCGAGCGACGTTCTGGATTCGACGCCGGGCCTGCCGGACGCCGCCCGTGCCGACGACGAGGCCAAGGCGCAACGCGAGGCGCATCTCGACGCCCTGATCGCCAACGCCAAGCGCCTGCTCGGCGAAGACTGGAAGTACGTGCACGAGCGCGTGCTCGACGAGCAGATCGAGGACTGCCGTGGCGACCTCGAAGAATTCGGGGTGCGCTTCGACGTCTGGTTCTCGGAAAAATCCCTGTACGGCACGGGGTTGGTCGAGCGTTGCGTCGAACGTCTGAAGCAGGCCGGCCATGTGTTCGAGCGCGACGGCGCGTGGTGGTTCAGGTCGACCGCCTTCGGCGACGAAAAAGACCGCGTCGTGCGGCGCGACAACGGGCTGTATACCTATTTCGCCTCGGACATCGCCTATCACCTAAACAAATACGAGCGCGGTTTCGACCGGATCGTCAACATTTGGGGCGCCGACCACCACGGTTACATCGCGCGCGTGAAAGGCGCGATCGGGGCGCTCGGACTCGATCCGGAGCGGCTCGACATCGCCCTCGTGCAGTTCGCCGTGCTCTACCGCAACGGCGAAAAAGCCGCGATGTCGACGCGCTCCGGCGAATACGTCACCCTGCGCACGCTGCGCGAGGAAGTCGGCAACGACGCTTGCCGCTTTTTCTACATCATGCGCAAGGCGGACCAGCATCTCGATTTCGATCTCGACCTCGCCAAAAGCCAGACCAATGACAATCCCGTGTATTACATCCAGTACGCGCACGCCCGCATCTGCTCGGTGCTCTCGCAATGGGGCGGCGACGCGCGGGCGCTGCCGGAGGCCGACCTCGGCCGGCTCGACAACCCGTATGAACTGGCGCTGGCCGCCAGGCTCGGCGAGTTTCCCGAAGTCGTCGAAGCGGCGGCGAAAGACCTGGCTCCGCACATGATCGCTTTCTACCTCAAGGACCTGGCCGCCGAGTTCCACGCCTACTACAACGCCGAGCGCATGTTGGTCGACGACGCCGCGCTCAGGGACGCGCGGATCGCGCTGGCCGCCGCCGTGCGGCAGGTGATCCGCAACGGCATGGCCATCATCGGCGTCGGCTGTCCGCAATCGATGTAACCTCGGAAACGGAAAGACAAAATCCATGAGCCGCGATACGAAACCGCGCCAGCGCGCCAGCGAAACCCGCAAGAGATCGGGCGGCGGAACCCTGCTCGGCCTGTTCGTCGGCCTGGTCGCCGGCGTGCTCATCGCCGCGGGCGTCGTGTGGTACATCCACCGCACGCCGCCTCCCTTCGCGGCCAGGACGCCGCCGCCCACGAACGCTCCTCAGCCGGGCCAGGCGCCGCTGGCGCTGCCCGGCAAGCCCGGCGACCCGATTCCCCGGCAGAGCGACAAGCCGCGTTTCGATTTCTACAAGATCCTGCCGGGCAACGGCGAAACGGCGTCCGAACCGGGAACCGCCACGGCGAAGCCGTCCGAGCCGAAACCGCCCGACGCCGGCAGGGAGCAGAACGCGCAGAACACGCTCAGGGAGCCGGTTTTCCTGCAAACGGGTTCCTTCCAGAACGCCGACGACGCCGACAATCAGAAGGCCCGGCTGGCGATGGCGGGCATCGAGGCCGCCGTCCAGCAGGTCATGTTGCAGGACAAGGTGTGGTACCGTGTCCGGCTGGGGCCGTTCAGGAGAATCGAGGAGGTCAACGCCCTGCGCGCCGACCTCGCCCGCCAGGGCATCGAAGCCAACGTCGTCAGAAAAGATTGATCGAGGAGAAGGAAATGAAAAAACGTCTGGGTATCTGGTTGTCCGCGCTTTTGACCGGATTGTGCCTGCTCGCGCCGCCGGCGGGCGCGCAGCCCGGCCCCAACCCCGGCCCCGCCTACAGCGCGATCGGACAGCCGCAACCGACCGACGACCCCGCCAGGATCGAGGTGATCGAATTTTTCTCCTATGCGTGCCCGCACTGCAACGACCTCAATCCGCTGATCCATGAATGGGCCGGAAATCTGCCGCGGGACGTCTATTTCAGGCGTGTCCCGGTCGGCTTCAATCCGTTCTACCAACTGATGTCCCGGCTTTTCTACACGCTCGACACGACCGGCGACGTGGGCCGCCTCGACGGCGCGCTGTTCGCCGCCATTCACGAGCAAAGGCTGAAACTCATCAGCGAAAAAAGCATCGCCGACTGGGCCGTCTCGCAGGGCGTCGATGCCCGCCGCTTCTCGGAGGCCTGGAATTCCTTCAGCGTCGACAGCAAGATGAAACGCGCCGAACAGATCGCGCGCGCCTACAAAATCGACAGCGTCCCCGCCATCGTCGTCGACGGCCGCTACCTGGTCAAGGCGCACACCCTGCAGGAGCTGCCAGACTTGACCGATCAGGTCATCGAAATGCGGCGCGCCGAGCGCAAAGCCCGGCCCGCCGCCCAAAAGTAGAAGCGGGCGCTTGACCGGAACGCGGGTTTTCATCACCGGCGCATCGTCCGGAATCGGCGGCGCCCTGGCGCGGCACTACGCCCGGCGGAACGCGGCGCTGGGTCTGGCCGCGCGGCGCGGCGACCGGCTTTCGGCGCTCGCCGCCGAGCTGTCGGCCGCCGGCGCGGCCAGCGTATCCGTCTATCCGCTGGACGTCGCCGACGCCGGGGCGCTGCAAGCCGCCGGCGACGACTTCATGGCCCGCGCCGGCGGCGCGCCGGACATCGTCGTGGCCAACGCCGGCGTTTCGGTGGGCACGCTGACCGAATGCCGGGAAGACCTCGCCGCGATCCGGCGCATTCTCGAAACCAACGTCTACGGCATGGCCGCGACCTTTTCCCCGTTCATCGCGCCCATGCGGCGGCGCGGCCAGGGCCGCCTGGCGGGTGTCGCCTCGGTCGCCGGCATTCGCGGACTGCCCGGCGCGGAAGCGTACAGCGCCTCGAAAGCGGCCGCGATCGCCTATCTCGAAAGCCTGCGCGTCGAGCTTTCCGGAAGCGGCGTCAAGGTCGTGACCATCGCGCCCGGCTACGTCGAAACGCCGATGACCGTGCGCAATCCCTACCCGATGCCGTTCATGCTGTCCGCCGACGAAGCCGCGCGCCGTTTTGCCCGCGTCATCGACCGCGGCGCGAGCTACGCCGTGATCCCCTGGCAAATGGGCCTCGTCGCCAAGGGCCTGCGCCTCCTGCCCAACTGGCTTTACGACCGCCTGTTCGCCCACGCCCCGCGCAAACCGAGACTCCCCGGATGACGCGCTCCGGGTCCGGCGCGGCGAAAAGCGGAAATCTTTTCAGCCACGGCGGGCGCGGTGAGAGGCAAAAACTCTGGCCACGGCGAAAACAAAGCGTGAAAAATCTCCCGCCACACCGGCGCAAGCCGGAATCCAGGAACCCCAACGGTTTCCCCCGTCGCCGTCCTGGATACCGGCTTTCGCCAGTATGACGGACTCTACAAGCCCCCTTCCTGAGTGATGTGTCGCGCTGAAGGCGGGTCGGAAGGAGTTCGGCGGTTGAATTATCAAATGTGGATAAACAGGGAGCGTCATTCCCGCATTCGCGGGAATGACGATGAGGATGGAAGCGGCGGGGGCGGGTTGGGGGAAATCGGGCGATGAAGGAGGAAATCCAAAGCCCGCATGGATTGCGGCGAGCAAAGCGAACCCCGACAAAACGCAAAAATGATCCAATGGAAGCGAAGGCCAAAC
>JAIRPF010000031.1 GCA_031257115.1 Accumulibacter sp. | reverse complement strand
GAGGCGCTTTCCCGAAAGCAATGGTATCCCGTCCTGCGGATGATGGAAAACGATGACGCATTCAGCAACTAATTAGCGACAGGCATTCATGCCTGTCGCTGTGAACGAACTTGGAAGGGGTTTGCACCCCTCCCAAGTAGCTACGGTCGAAACCCCGGCCTTCAGGCCGGGGTTCCAGCCTTCGCACCGCCCTAAAGGGCGGGGTTTCAAACCGGAGTCAGTTTTACGATGAAGCAATCGCGCGACGGAAAAATCATCCGGGCCCGGCGACGAAAACCATTCCACGTGGCGCCGCCAGCGGGACGAATTCGAGCGCCTGCTCCACAAAACGATCGTCGGGCGTTTCGCGTTCAGGTCGGCGCAACCCACGTTCGCCGGGGTGATCGGACACATGTTCCTGCACGGCGATTTCAACCATCTGCTCGGCAACATGGCGTTTTTGTTCGTCGTCGGCTATATGGTCGAAGAGGCGCTAGGCCGATGGCGTCATCTGCTTTTTTATCTGCTTTCCGAAATCGGCGCCTGCGCTTGCTACGCGCTGGCCGGGACGCCGACGATGACGCCGAGCATCGGCGCGTCCGGGGCGGTTTCCGGCGTCATGGCGATGTACGTCGTCCTGTACGGAATGCGCAAGATTCGCTTCTTCTACTGGATTCTGGTCTATTTCGATTTTTTCCGCGCGCCGGCGATCATCATGCTGCCGTTCTGGATGGTGAAGGAGCTGTATCAATATTTCTCGGATCACGCTGGCATGGTCAACTACATGGCGCACTTCGGCGGTTTCGTCACCGGCGCCGCGCTGGCCGCCCTGCTGCGCGTGTACGGCAAGAAACCGCTGGCCGTCCCGGAACAGGAAGTTCCCGCCGACCCGCGCGCCGCGCCGCTCGCCCGGATCGACAGGCTGCTCAATTCCCTGCGTCTCGACGAAGCGCGCCGTGAACCGCGCCGTCTGGCCGATCTTTATCCGGGCGACTTGCCGATCGTCAACCGTTACTATCAAATCGCGCGTCATGCGCCGGCGAGCGACGATTATCATCACGCGGCGGCGCTCGTTTTCGCCTTGCCCGGCGAGCACCCGGCCAGCGGCGAATTGATTCACGAGACATTCACCGAATACCCGAAGCTGGCCAAACCGACTGTCCGCTTCAACGTCCGGCAGCTGGTCACGCTGATCCGCCGTCTCGCGCGCGCGGGCCACGCCGCCGACGCGGAACGCCTGACGCGGGTTCTCGCGCGCCGCTCGCCCCGGCAGGAAGAACTCCCCGGACTGCTGCTGCTCGTCGCCGAGGCGTCCCGCGCCGGCGGCGACCCGTCGATGCGCGAGGCGGCGCTGGATCGCCCGCGCCGGGATTTTCCCGACAGTAAGAAAGCGCGCTCGGCGTCCGTGGCGGGAAGCAACTCATTAGCGGCAGGCATTCATGCCTGCCGCTGTGAACGAACCTGGAAGGGGTTCGCACCCCTCCCAAGTGGCCACGGTCGAAACCCCGGCCTTCAGGCCGGGGTTCCAGCCTTCGCGCCGCCCTGAAGGGCGGGGGTTCAAACCGGCGTCAGTTTTATGATGAAAGAATCTCCGCCATGCCGGCGAAAGCCGGTATCCAAAACGGTGGCGGAGAAGCCGAAGTCCCCTGGATTCCGATTCGCGCGGCATGACGGGTCCTTTCTTCGCCTTTTGCCGCGCCCGCCGCGGTTGACTTCTTTTACCGGGCGCGCTTTTTGGGCACGTTTTTCCCGTAGGGGCACCGCGTTGGTGCCATATTGGCCCGCCGGCGCACCAAAACAGAGCGGCTATCGCGGCGCGGTGCGCGGAAAATGCTTGTCGTGTCGCGCGGGATGGGCGGCGCGACGGGTGGCACCAATTTTGCTAAATGGCCATTACATCATTTTTCCGCCGGAATACCGGTAACCCCTCAGGAGACTTTGCAAATGGCAAGCCCACAAGACGTAATCAAGATGGTCAAGGAAAACGAAGCCAAATTTGTGGACTTCCGTTTTACCGATACCCGCGGCAAGGAGCAGCACGTGACCGTTCCGGCCAGCGCGTTCAACGAGGACAAATTCGAGAACGGCCACGCCTTCGACGGTTCGTCCATCGCCGGATGGAAGGGCATCCAGGCGTCCGACATGCTGTTGATGCCCGATCCGGAAACGGCTTACGTCGATCCGTTTTTCGACGAAACGACCGTCGTTCTGGCCTGCGACGTCGTCGATCCCGCCGACGGACGGGGCTACGACCGCGATCCGCGCTCGATCGCCAAGCGCGCGGAAGCCTATCTGAAATCGACGGGCGTCGGCGATACGGCCTATTTCGGCCCGGAACCCGAATTCTTCATTTTCGATTCGGTCGAGTGGAGCGCCGACATGTCGGGCTGCTCGCTCAAGATTTATTCCGACGAAGCCGCCTGGAAATCGGGCGAGGCCAGCGAAAGCGGCGGCGGTTCCGGCCACCGCCCCGGCGTCAAGGGCGGCTATTTCCCGGTGCCGCCGGTCGACAGCCTGCACGACATCCGTTCGGCGATGGCGCTGACGCTCGAAACGCTGGGCATTCCGGTCGAAGTGCATCACCACGAGGTGGCCAACGCCGGCCAGTGCGAAATCGGCACGCTGTTCAACACGCTGGTGCGCCGCGCCGACTGGACGCAGACGCTCAAGTACGTGGTGCATAACACCGCCTACCAGTACGGCAAGACCGCGACTTTCATGCCCAAGCCGATCGTGGGCGACAACGGTTCGGGAATGCACGTCCACCAGTCGATCTGGAAAGGCGGCAAGAACCTGTTCGCGGGCAACGGCTACGCCGGCCTGTCCGAGACGGCGCTCCATTACATCGGCGGCATCATCAAACACGCCAAGGCCCTGAACGCCATCACCAATCCGGGCACCAATTCCTACAAGCGCCTCGTGCCGCATTTCGAGGCGCCGGTCAAGCTGGCCTACTCGGCGAAGAACCGCTCGGCCTCGATCCGCATTCCGTACACCGCGTCCGACAAGGCGCGGCGCATCGAAACCCGTTTTCCGGACCCGATCGCCAATCCGTACCTGGCTTTCTCGGCCCTGCTGATGGCGGGCCTCGACGGCATCCTGAGCAAGCTGCATCCGGGCGACGCGGCCGACAAGAACCTGTACGACCTGCCGCCGGAAGAGGAAGCGAAGATTCCAACCGTGTGCGCCAGCTTGGAAGAGGCGCTGGGTTCGCTGGACAAGGATCGCGAGTTCCTGACCCGTGGCGGCGTCTTTTCCAACGAGTGGATCGACGCCTACCTCGAACTGAAGATGGACGAGGTCAACAAGGTGCGCATGACGACCCACCCGGTCGAATTCGACCTCTATTACAGTTGCTGACCGCCCGGCGCGGAAAAGGACGGGCATTCCCCGTCCTTTTTTGTCGCCGGCGCGGGATCGGCGGAGAGAGGGCCATCAGCGAAAAACGTGAACCACGGCGGGCACGCGGGCACGGCGAAAAGCAGTAACCACGACGGACACGGTGAAAAGCGGGAGGCGAAAGAAAAACTCCGTCATTCCCTTGACAAGCGGGAATCCGGTTTGCCATTGCCTTTACTGCCGCCTTTGCTGTCGCCTTCGCCGCTTCTTTCACCCCCGTCATTCCCGCGAACGCGGGAATCCAGAAACGTACTTTCCGGCACAAAGCGCCGCAAACCAAGCCTCCTTCCTGAGGGAGGTTTCGCGCCGAAGGCGTGACGGAAAGAGTCCGGCGGTTGGATTCCCAGACGCGGATAGACAGGA
>JAIRPF010000026.1 GCA_031257115.1 Accumulibacter sp. | reverse complement strand
AGACATACCACGGCTATCCATTTTATCCATGTGAAACGGCGAATCCAATGGCGAGGCAGAAAAAAATTTCCAGCGCGAACCAAAAATCTTGTTTCGGAAATCCGCAAGCACTGGAAATCACGCTCCGCACCCCACGCGAACCGCCACCGCCCGCCCCTCTCTCCGTCATTCCCGCGAAAGCGGGAATCCAGTGCGTACTCTCCGGCGCGAAGCGCCGCAAGCCGGTGCGTGCTGGATCGAAAATGCCCTTCGCGGGGAAAACTGACTTCGCCGGCCCCGGCGTCATTCGATACAATCTCCATGTTTTGCTTTTCATGGATGAAAAATGGCTCTCCTGCAAATCGCCGAACCCGGTGAATCCGCCGCGCCGCATCAGCACAAGCTGGCGGTCGGCATCGACCTGGGGACGACCAATTCGCTGGTTGCAGCCGTGCGCAGCGGTCTGGCCGCGGTGTTGAGCGACGAGCTTGGCCGCCCCTTGCTGCCGTCGGTCGTGCGCTATCTTCCGGACGGAACGGTTCGCGTCGGGCATGAGGCGCTGGCCGAGCAGACGCGCGATCCGCGCAACACGATCGCCTCGGTCAAGCGTTTCATGGGGCGCGGCCTCCGGGACCTCGCCCATCGGGAATCGCTGCCCTACGAATTCCAGGACGCGCCGGGCATGGTGCGGCTGGGGACGGCGGCCGGCGTGAAAAGCCCGGTCGAGGTTTCCGCCGAAATCCTGCGCGTCCTGCGTTTGCGCGCCGAGCGTTCGCTGGGTGGCGAGCTGGTGGGCGCGGTGATTACCGTGCCGGCGTATTTCGACGACGCGCAGCGTCAGGCGACCAAGGACGCGGCCCGCTTGGCCGGGCTTTCCGTGCTGCGGCTCCTCAACGAACCGACGGCCGCGGCGATCGCCTACGGCCTGGACAACGCCGCGGAAGGCGTCTACGCGGTCTACGATCTGGGCGGCGGAACTTTCGACATCTCGATTCTCCGGCTCTCGCGCGGCGTTTTCGAGGTGCTGGCGACGGGTGGCGATTCGGCGCTGGGCGGCGACGATTTCGATCATCGCATTTTCTGCTGGATTCTCGACGCGGCGGGCCTGAAACCCCTGTCCGCCGAGGACGCGAGCCTGCTGCGGACGTGCGCGCGCGAGGCCAAGGAATACCTGACCGGCCACGGCGTGGCGCCGATCGGCGCGCGCCTCTCCAGCGGCGAACTGGTCGATCTCGAATTGACCACCGAGATTTTTACCGAGATCACCCGGACGCTGGTGGCCAAGACCATCGGCCCCGTCAGGAAGGCGCTGCGCGACGCGGGGCTGACGGTCGCCGACGTCAAGGGCGTGGTCATGGTCGGCGGGGCGACGCGAATGCCGCAGATCCAGCGCGCCGTCGGCGAGTTTTTCCGGTGCCAGCCGCTGAACAATCTCGATCCCGACAAGGTGGTCGCTCTCGGCGCGGCGACGCAGGCCAATCTGCTGGCCGGCAATCGCGGCGCGGGGGACGACTGGCTGCTGCTCGACGTCACCGCGCTTTCCCTCGGCGTCGAGACGATGGGCGGACTGGTGGAAAAGCTGATCCCGCGCAATTCCACGATCCCGGCGGCGCGCGCCCAGGAATTCACGACCTTCCGCGACGGACAGACGGCGATGGCCTTGCACGTCGTGCAGGGCGAGCGCGAGCTGGCGGCGGATTGCCGTTCGCTCGCGCGTTTCGAGTTGCGCGGCATTCCGCCGATGGTGGCCGGCGCCGCGCGCATCCGCGTGACTTTCCAGGTCGACGCCGACGGCCTGCTGGCCGTGACGGCGCGCGAGCAAACCTCCGGCGTGGAAGCCGGCGTCGCGGTCAAGCCCTCCTATGGGCTGTCGGACGACGAGGTCGCCACCATGCTCAAGGCTTCGCTGGCCCACTCGAAGGACGACGCGCTGCGGCGCGCGCTGAAAGAAACGCAGGTCGAGGCGCAGCGCCTGATCGAAGCCGTCCAGTCGGCCGTCAGGAACGACCGCGACTTGCTGGCGGACGATCAGCACAAGGCGATCGAAATCGCGGTGGCCCGGCTGCAGGCTGCGGCCCTGGGCGAGGATCGCCGCCAGATCGCGCGGGCGATGAACGACCTCGAAACGGCGACCCGCGCTTTCGCCGCCCGGCGCATGGACAGGACGATCCGGCGGGCGATGGCCGGAAAGCGGATCGAGGAACTCGACATCCTGGACGCCGCCGGAAAAGCGGGAGAGCGCGCATGACGCAAATCATCGTACTGCCGCACGCCGAAATCTGCCCGGAAGGCGCGGTCATCGAGGCGAAGGAAGGCGAGTCACTCTGCCGGAATCTGGTCGACAACGGAATCCCCATCGAACACGCCTGCGAAATGTCCTGCGCCTGCACGACGTGCCACGTCGTCGTCCGGGAAGGATTCGAGGGGCTGGCGCCCGCCGGGGAAGAGGAAGAGGACCGGCTCGACAAAGCCTGGGGGCTGGAACCCCATTCGCGGCTCTCCTGCCAGGCGCTCGTCGCCGGGACGCCGCTGGTCGTCGAGATTCCACGTTATTCGATCAACATGGTCAAGGAGAGAAAACGATGAAATGGACGGATGTCGGCGAGATTGCCGTCGGATTGGCCGAGGCGCGCCCGGATGTCGATCCGGCCAGGGTGAATTTCGTCGACCTGATGCGCTGGATCGAGGAACTGCCGGGCTTCGACGACGATCACCGGCGTTGCGGCGAAAAAATCCTCGAAGCCGTCCAGCAGGCGTGGATGGACGAGGCGCGGTGACGATGCCGGAGCGCGCCGCCGGGCAAAGAGGATCACCGCGCCGGACGTTTGGCGGGCCGCCGGCGTCATCGAATCCGGAACATTTATCGACGGTTTGAAACAGATGAAAAAATACAGAATCCTGTTCGTTTGCATGGGCAATATCTGCCGTTCGCCCGCCGCCGAGGCCATCGTCAGAACGAAGGCCGGAAAAGCGGGGCTGTCGCGCGTCCTGGAGGCCGATTCGGCGGGTACGCACGCCCACGGCGAAGGCGGACGCCCGGACCCGCGCATGGTAAAGGCCGCGGCGAAACGCGGCTACGACCTCGGCGGCCTGCGCGCCCGGCGGCTGGTCGACGGGGATTTCGCCCGGTTCGACCGTATCCTGGCGATGGATCGTCAAAATCTGGAATACCTGCGCGACAGGTGCCCGCCCGACCTGCGCGACAGACTGGGGCTGTTCATGGATTTCGCTGGCGGGGCGGGGCAGCGGGAAATTCCCGACCCCTATTACGGCAACGCGGAAGGGTTCGAGCGCGTACTCGATCTGTGCGAGGCGGCGGGGCGTGGACTGATCGACGCCGTGGCCGGAAAAAGCGCCGCTTACCCGAATCGGACGACCGATTAGAGCGTTTCCGGTTCAAGTGATGACCGTTCCTTTTCCCGTCATTCCCGCAGAAGCGGGAATCCAGCGTCTACTTTCCGGCGCGAAGCGCCGCATCTTTTTAATTTGCAGCCCTTTGGGCTGGAATAATCAACTGGATTCCCGCCTGCGCGGGAATGACGATTTTCCCTGTTTGTTCGCGTTTGGGAATTCAACCGCCAAACTCCTTCCGTCATGCCTTCGGCGCGACACCTCCCAGCAGACGGCAGCTTGCCTCTGGATGTGGCGCTGGAGAAGAAAAACGGCAAGGCCGCGGCCTATCTCATGGCGAAACCTCCCGCCGGAACTGGCTCGACCGGAACCAGCAAGGGAAAACCGGCCGCGCCATGAGCATCCGGGGCAAGGATTCCGGTTCTCCGGGGCGGTCATGACATTTGCCGCGGCAGCGTCTATGTTTTTTGACAAGAAATCACATGAGCGGCGCGGCGTCGGAAACGGCGGGCCGCGCCGCGCTCGCCCCTGACGCCCGCCGCATGAGAAGGTGACAGCATCCTTACAGGTGATGCCGCTTCGATGCGTGACACCTACGCGGTGATATTTTCCCTATGCTCCTCAAAGCGAACTCCCAAATTGGCCAGTGAAAACTTTCTCGCCCGAGGGCAAAATTTCGTCAGCTTGTAAAGCTGTTTTCGGTGTACCAGTCAAGACCCAAAATTTTTACCCCTGCGAATACCCCTAAATTTTCGGGACGTTGCGGAAGGCTATTGAACGCATTGGACGAACAGGAGGAAGGAAGAGGGGGAAAAATTGACGGGCCGATGGCGGCGGGCGCGGTTTTCAGGGCATAAGAACGAGCGCGGCGCGAACCGTCGTTATCGACGCCGCGCTACGCATGAGTATGGTCGGATATTTGCTTATGGTACGCCGCTAAAATTCAAATCTGGCCTGCAATGTCCCGGTCACCCCCTCACTTTTCCTCGCATGGCCCCGCGCCTCAAGGTCAAACGACAGCGGCACTGTCTGCGAGAGATTGAAGGACCAATGCCGGTATCGCCGCGCGGGGATGGCGAGTCTGTGTCATAGCCATTCGTCGCGGCTCGCGTACGTCCGTCGAAGCGCGGGCGGGAGAAGTCCGTGTCCTTGAATTTCCGGGGGCACCAGTGGACAGGCGCATGGAGTCGCCTTCCTGCCGCATCCAGAAGTATCGCCGTAGAGGTCGAGAGAAGCGGCGTCCATGATGTTTCAGATGTAGCCCGCGCCTGTCCGGTCTGACGCTTCGGCATGTATATATGCTTGGCCCGGTGTTCACAAAGTCCATACGGCCCAGAATGCCGCCACCAATGTGGTACGTATTGCCGTCGCCGTACACGGAAACCGCGTTGCTGAAAGAATTATAGGTGTCGCAGGAATCCGTGTGCCGTATTCAGAAAATGCGCCCACCGTCAAGCGTCCCGGCGTCAGGCTGGCGCACCGGAACAGCCCGGCCAACAGTGACGGCCGGACATGTGAATATGCGAACCCGTGTCGTATCGTTGCCGACCGCCGGAGAGCGTGCCGAAGATGGCAGGGCCGATGCCGGAAGAGACGCCTTGGCGGGCTGAGGTTCGCATGCTTGCAAGATTTCCCATTCGTTTTTTTGAATTGCCAAGTGGGCTTTTCCTGTCCCTCACCCTGTCAGTTAAAATACCCACCCAAATACCATGTCCGAAAGCAGCGAGATATTTATGGAAAACGTAATACAATCTAAAAAAGTTGGATGTGGAAATAAATATGGTGATAAATGACGGTGGCTTGTATGAGGCGTTCAAGGCAAAGGACGTCCGCTTTGATGGACGTTTCTTCGTCGGCATATCGTCCACGGGGATATATTGTCGCCCTGTTTGTCGGGCAAAACAGCCCAAAGCCGAAAACTGTACTTTTTACCATACCGCGGCAGAAGCCGAGCAAGCTGGATACCGTCCGTGTCTTTTGTGCAGACCCGAACTTGCCCCTGGCCATTCAGTTACCGACGCTACCACTGATTTGGCATACAGAGCGGCGAGAATGCTAGAGGGAGAGTGCGGGAGCGGACAAAAATTAGACGACATGGCCGGACAGCTTGGCTGTACGGACAGGCATTTGCGCCGGGTATTCACAGCGGAATACAATGTGCCGCCTGTCCAGTATCTGCAAACGTGCCGTTTGCTCCTTGCTAAAAATTTGCTTACTGACACGAATTTATCGGTGCTTGAAGTCGCAATGGCTTCCGGTTTCGGCAGTTTGCGCCGTTTCAATGACCTTTTCAAGAAATATTACCGTCTTTCCCCGACAGGGTTAAGGGAAAAGCAAACGAAAGAAAAAAGGCAAAACAACGATATTACCCTGACTCTGGGTTATCGCCCTCCTTATCGTTGGGCGCAAATACTGAATTTTTTCGGAGACCGGGCGATAAAGGGTGTTGAGTTGGTTCATGATGGCGAATATATGCGCACCGTACAATTGGAAACTGCCGAAGGGAAATCGGTGGTTGGTTGGATGCGGGTAGGTCACAAACCCGGGCAAAACGCCTTGACTGTCACAATAAGCGAAACCTTACTCCCTGTTTTGCCGCAAGTTTTGGCAAGAGTGCGGCATTTGTTCGACTTGTACTCTGACCCTTATGCGATATACGAAACGCTTCAAAGCATGAACGAAATACGCCCTGGTCTATGTGTTCTGGGGACACGGCTTCCGGGTTGCTTTGATGTTTTTGAAATGTCGGTTCGCGCGGTGCTTGGACAACAGATCACTGTAAAGGCGGCAGGCACGCTGGCGGCGAGGATTGTAAATACATACGGTACGCCCATTCAGGAAGATATAGCAGGCTTGGGTTATATTTTCCCTTCACCAGAGATTATTCTTGCGATGGGTGATGACGTTAAAAACAATCTTGGCGCTTTAGGCGTTACAGGGGCGCGATCCAGAACGATTCGTGAATTGGCGCGGGCATTGGCACAAGGAGAGATTGATTTGGGGGTTTGCGTTCAACCGGAGGAAGAAATGAAAAAGCTGATGAAAATTCGCGGCATCGGGAGCTGGACGGCGCAGTATATCGCTATGCGCGCCATGGAATGGACGGATTCTTTCCTTGAAACAGACATGGGCGTAAAAAAAGCGCTTCCGAATCATTCAACGAAAGAGCTGCTGAATATTGCGAACGCGTGGCGGCCGTGGCGCAGTTATGCTACTGTCAATTTGTGGAACACATTATAAGGGATGAGAGAAAATGTTCTATTCAACGGTACTTCATTCTCCAATAGGAACGATAACGCTTGCTTGCGGCAGTGATGGCAAAAACCTTGTCGGCTTGTGGATGGAAGGGCAGAAATATCATGGAGGTGCCATAGCGAAAGCTATGACCACGAACAATAATATGCCGATATTTGACGCCGCGAAAAAATGGTTGGACCGATATTTTGCGGGTGAAAAGCCTGTTGTTTCTGAACTGCCATTGGCCCCTATTGGCGGGAATTTCCGGCAAGGCGTTTGGAGCATTTTATGCGAAATACCATATGGAAAAGTCATCACTTACGGCGATATTGCAAAGAAAATGGCAAGAAAAATGAACAGGGAAAGCATGTCCAGCCAAGCGATAGGCGGGGCGGTCGGTCATAATCCCATATCGATTATTATTCCTTGCCACCGGGTTGTCGGCGCAAACGGCAGCTTGACGGGTTATGCCGGCGGTGTTCAAAGAAAGATTAAGCTGCTTGAATTAGAGGGCGTCGATATGTCCCGATTGTTTATGCCTAAAAAGGGTACGGCACTCGAAACCAGCTATGGAGACCAGCATGAACCCGAAAAGTCTTAGCGAAATACAAAGTCGTTACCGCACAGGCGCAGAACTTTGAAAACAAAATATGAACTTTTCAAATCAGGAACATCTTGATTACACCACACAGAGCATGAATCTGACAAAAAATGATTGCGTATCAGAAACCGCCACCGATACTTGCGCGTGCGGGTTGCGGGTGTTCTATCGCCCCTTCGTCAAATCCGTTGTTTACCTTGAAGCAATCCAGGCAGTGCTCGACGTTGGCAAGGAAAAAGCGGAAAGATCTTGTAGACATGGGATAGGAAAAACCTCTTCGGGTTGACCATCATCTCAATCGTATTTATCATCTACCGCTTGAAATCATCAGAAATGATCCTCTGCTCTGGTCAGTCCCCTAGAATATTTCAAGGTGAAATTGGTCTAAATGGAATAATCCTGATGATTGCCGCCGGAATTTCTGAAACGGTGCGGAAAATGTTTTCTGAGCAGGAGAAAAAGTTCTTCTTCGAATTCCAGTGTTTTCGACGAGTCTTGTCCGGAATCGATGAGAGGCGCGAGCACGATGCCGCCGCCGGCGGCATCGAATCCGTCGACGATTACAAAGCGTCCGAGGATAAAATTTTCCTGGAACCTTGTCAGCGCCACGGGATTGGAAAGTCCCAGGATGACATTTCCACATTCGTTGCGCCGCAATCCATAATAATCGCCATCCGGCGCATCGCCAAGTATTCTTTCGATTTTTTCGAGCCGGACCTGTGTTTTCGTATTGCCCAGCTTGAATAGATAATTTCTCTCGAACGAGAATGGCTCGGAACCCAGCCAAATCATGCTGGCCGCGATTTTCGTCGCAACGACGACGGGATGATTCTCATCGGCCTTGACGAGAACCTCGCCGCTTCTGACATAGATGTCTTCAAGCAGCGTAAAACCGGCGGCCTCGCCGACGGTGGCCTCCGTTTTTTCCGGCACGTTCCATGATTCTATCGTCCTGACATGCGCTTCCTTGTTGGAAGGCAAAAAGCGAACAAGATCATTGCGTCTGACTTTCCCGCTGGCAATCGTCCCGGCATAAATGCGGCGGTCATCGTCGTTATTGCTGAAGCGGTAAATGTCCTGCAACGGCATCGTGAAGGGCGCGTCTTCTTCCACCGGGGCATTTTGAAACCCCTCCAAAACCTCGAGTATCGTTTTTCCCTGATACCACGGCATCTCCGGCGCGCGATACATCAGGTTTTTCCCCTCGCGGGCGGAAACGGGGACGAAAGCAACGGGCTTGACGTCCAGGGAATCGAGATATGCTTCATATTCGTTTTTTACCCGCCGAAAGGCGGATTCATCATAGTCGAGGCGATCGAGCTTGTTGATCGCCACGACGACCTGGTTGATTCCGAGCAGCGAAAGCAAAAGCCCGTGCCGCCTCGAATTCTCGGCAACGCCTTCCAGCGCGTCGATCACCAGGAGCGCGGCGACCGCGCGGGAGGCGCCGCTCAGCATATTGCGCAGGAATTCAATATGTCCGGGCGCGTCGATCAACACATATTCGCGTCTCTCGCTTTTAAAGAAAACGCGCGCGCTGTCGATGGTGATTCCCTGCCTTTGTTCATCCTCCAAGGCGTCGAGCAGCATGGAATATTCAAATACCCGCCCATTCCGCGAGCAGGACTGCCGGACACTTTCGAGCTTGCCGTCGGGCAGCGCGCGTGTGTCCGCGAGCAGTCGGCCAATGAGCGTGCTTTTGCCGTGGTCGACATGTCCGGTAATGACGATGTCCATCCGTTCCAGCGGTTTGTCGGTCATTTACATGTATCCTTCCCGGCGCAGAATTTCAAGCGTACCACCGCCTTCTTTGTCTTGGGCGCGACCGGAACGCTCGGCGATATTGCGGAACTTTCCTTCAACCAGTTCCCTGACGATTTCCGCGGGATTTTTTGCCTGCGATTCGACCGGGGCGGTACAGGGATGGCAGCCGAGCGAACGGTAGCGAGTCCCGCGCCCACGGTCAAAGTAAATGGGAATGACGGGGATCTTTTCCCTGTCGATGTACTCCCAAACATTCAATTCCGTCCATTCAAGCAAAGGATGGACGCGGACATGCGTTTTCGGCGCGAATTCCGTTTTGTAGAGATTCCAGAGTTCGGGAGGCTGACGGCTTGCGTCCCATTCGCTTTTTTCATCGCGGGCGGAGAAAACCCTTTCCTTGGAACGGCTACCCTCCTCGTCGCTCCTGACCCCGACGATAACCGCCTGATAAGGTTCGGCGGAAGGAAAAGTCTCCCAAACGTCGCGATGCGGATCGTATATCCGGCGTTCCCAAACGCCGTCGAGCGTATGTTTCAAGGCATCGGTTTTCAGGAGCTTGCAGCAGCTTATCCTGTCCAGGCCGTTCATGAACGTTTTGTTTTCGGACAAAGCCGCTTTGTTTTCCCCAACGACCAGGCGAAGTTTCAATTCCCTGACGATCTTGTTCCGGTATTCGATCATCTCCGGGATTTTGAGACTTGTGTCGATGTGAATGAGGTCGAACGGGACATGACCGTAGAAAGCTTTCTTGGCGAGCCACAACAATACCGTGCTGTCTTTTCCGATGGACCACAACATGCCGCATCGTTTGAACGATTTATAGGCTTCACGCAGAATGTAAACGCTTTGCGCCTCCAGTTTTTCGAGCTTGTTCATCGCGCTTCCTTGATATGCAATCCGCACTCCTTGTGCTCAGGGGCTTCCCACCACCAGCGGCCCGCGCGCGCGTCTTCATCGTCCCGGACGGCGCGGGTACAGGGTTTGCATCCGATACTCTTGAAACCTTGCCGATAAAGCGGATGCAGGGGCAGCCTGTTTTCGTCGATATAAGCGAACACTTGCCGCGCGGTCCAGTGCGCGAGGGGATTGAATTTCAGCAATCCGAACGCGCCGTCGTATTCGATCTCGGCAATATGCTCGCGCGTGATGGATTGCTCCGCGCGCAATCCCGTCAACCATGCCGTTTTACCGGACAGCGCGCGACGCAGCGGATTCACTTTCCGGATTTGGCAGCAACGCTTGCGTTCGTCCAGGCCGCCTCTCATGCCCCATTCGCCCAGATCGGCCTCCAGCGCCGCGACCTCATCGGCGTTCGGAAAATATTGCTCGATGCGGATATCGAAGAATGATTCGACCTGCATGTGAAACGGCTTCGTTTCCTCGAAGTTTTTCCCTGTATCGAGGGTAAAGACTCCGAAAGGTCTTTTCACATGGCGTTTCAGAAGAGCGAGCGCCACGACATCTTCCGCCTGATGGCTGAACGCAAGCGCAATGTTTCCATTCAGATTCTCAAGAACGGCCAGCAGCGTTTCAGATAACATAGTCGCTCCATGTCGCGTCGGGTTTGTAGACTTTCGCGCCAAGTATCCTGAAATAAACGCTGTCGTCGGTATTGAATTTCGAGTCTCTCCACGTTTTTCTATCGATATTGGCTTCGATTTTTTCCCCGGTTTCCGGAGTGAGCAGTTCGACGCGGACCCGGTTGCCAAGTACCTTGTGCGCAATTATTTTTGCCGCTATCCCTTTCCCGTCTTCGTCATGGCGTTGCAGTTCTATATCGTGTGGCCGGATAAAGAGCGAAACCGGAGGTTGCCCAGGCGCCATTTCCGCCTTGCCTTCCGCTCCAGATTCATTCCGCCGAAAACGCGCGTGGAACAGATTGACCCTGCCCATGAATTCATAGACGAACGGATTTACTGGATTGTCATATATTTCCTCTGGCGTCCCGACCTGCTCGATCGCTCCTTTGTTAAGGATCACGATTCGATCGGCCACTTCGAGCGCCTCTTCCTGATCGTGGGTGACGAACACGCTTGTAATGTGCATTTCATCGTGCAGATACCGCAGCCAGCGCCGCAATTCCTGGCGCACTTTCGCGTCGAGCGCGCCGAAGGGTTCATCGAGCAGAAGCACGCGCGGCTCGACCGCCAGGGCGCGCGCCAGCGCCACGCGCTGTTTTTGCCCACCGCTCAATTCGCCCGGGAAACGCCGCGCCATCGAGTCAATCTGGACCATCGCCAGGAGTTTGTGGACTTTCTCCCTGATTTCGTCGCGGCCGGGACGGGTCGCGCGGGGACGGATTCTCAGGCCGAACGCGACATTGTCGAAAATCGTCATGTGCTTGAACAATGCGTAATGCTGAAACACGAAGCCCACGCCACGATTCTTGACGGGTTTGTTCGTCGCGTTCTCGCCGAAGAAATGAATGGAACCCGCGTCGGGGCGTTCAAGGCCGGCGATGCAGCGCAGAAGGGTTGTCTTTCCCGATCCGGACGGCCCCAGCAGCGCCGTCAGTTCTCCTTCGGGAATATCGAGGTTGATTTCGTCGAGGGCGACGAAGCCACCGAAATGCTTATGGACTTGCCGTATCGAAATACCCATGCGTTCACCGATCGATTTTTTCCCGTTCAAGCATCCGTTCCATCATCGTTTTGAGCGCCAGCGTCAGGAGCGCAAGCAATGTCAGGAGCGACGCGGCGGCAAAGGCCGCGCTGAAAGCATATTCGTCGAACAGGATGCCAATGGTCAGCGGCAAGGTCGTCGTTTCGCCGCGAACGAGACCTGAAACGACGGCGACGGCTCCGTATTCCCCGATCGCGCGCGCGTTGGTCAGAATGACGCCATAAAGCAATCCCCACTTGATATTGTGAAGCGTCACCCTGAAGAAAGTTTGCCACCCCGTCGCGCCGAGGGTGAGCGCGGCTTCTTCATCATCCTTGCCGATTTCCTGCATGAGCGGAATGAGGGTGCGCGCGACGAATGGAAAGGTGACAAACAGGGTCGCCAGCGCGATGCCGGGCAGGGCAAAGACGATTTTGACATTCCATGACTGCAATGTTTCGCCAAACCACCCTTGCGCGCCAAACAGCAAAACGAACATCAGTCCCGCGATCACCGGAGAAACCGCGAACGGCAGTTCGATGAGCGTCGTCAAAACGCTTTTTCCTGGAAACGAGAACTTTGTGATCGCCCACGCCAGCAGAACGCCGAACACGGTATTGAGCGGTACGCAAACAACCGCGATGGTCAGGGTCAATTTGATCGACGACAATACTTCCGGCGACGCGATGGCTTTCCGGTAAACAGCCAGTCCCGATTGAAATGCCTGGGAAAATATGGTGACCAGCGGTATGAATATGAACACTCCAAGGAAAAGGAACATGACTGTCAACAGTACCGTTTTGATGATCGGCGGTTCCCGACCGATAAGGGTGATGGTCATGCCGCGTTCCCGTCGCGCTTCATCCATGACTGGAGCAGGTTGATGACCAAAAGCAGCAGAAACGCCAGAATCAGCATCGCGCTTCCCAGGGCCGACGCGCCCACATAGTCGAACTGCAATAATTTCTTGACGATCAGGAGCGGCACGATTTCCGTTTCATACGGCATGTTGCTCGAAATGAAAATAATGGTGGCATATTCGCCGACTCCACGCGCGAACGACAGGGCGACACCGGTCAACAACGCCGGGAGAATGGACGGAAAAATGACCTTGAAGAAGCGTTGCGCAAAATTCGCGCCCAGACTCATGGCCGCTTCCTCGACCTCGCGGTCCAGTTCCCTGATTACCGGCTGCACGGTGCGGACGACGAATGGCAGGCCAATGAAAATGAGCGCAATGACGATACCCGCTTTTGAAAAGGCGATTTCAATGCCCAGGGGCATCAGAATCTTTCCCAGTATCCCGTTCGGTGAAAACATCACCGCGAGCGAGATACCCGCCACCGCGGTCGGAATGGCGAATGGAAGGTCGATGAGCGCGTCGATCAGCTTCCTTCCGAAAAAGGCATAGCGCGTCAACGCCCACGCGATGATGAACCCGAAGAAACCGTTGATGACCGCCGCGTATCCGGCGCTTAGAAACGAGACGCAAAAAGCGCTGGATACGCGCTCATCCGCGAGGATTGCCCAATATTCCGGAAGCGACAGCCTGGCCGTGTAGAGCGCGAGCGCCGCCAGCGGAATGACGAGCAGCAGGCTCAGATAAGTCAGCGACAGCCCAAGCGTCAGCCCAAATCCCGGCAAGGATGTATTGCCGGTTTTGGCCCACGCTCCGGGCGCCGCGATTCCGGTCACATCAAGCATGGATTACTTTCTCAGATTCTTGAAAATCAGGTCGAATTCGCCGCCGTCCGAGAAGTGCTTCTTTTGCGCCGCCTGCCAGCCGCCGAATTCGCCGTCGATCGAAATCAGTTCCAGCGCGGGAAACTGTGCCGTGAAAGCGCGGGCGACCTCGGGCGATGTCGGGCGGTAATAATTGCGGGCGGCGATGGTCTGGCCTTCCGGCGAGTAAAGGTACTTCAGATACTCTTCGGCGACTTTCGCCGTGCCTTTTTTCCTGACGACTTCATCGACCACGCTCACCGTGGGTTCCGCGAGAATCGAAAGCGAGGGGATGACGATTTCAAATTTGCCCTTGCCCAATTCGTTGATGACCAGAAAGGCCTCGTTTTCCCATGCCAGCAAAACGTCGCCCAGCCCGCGCTGCACAAAAGTGTTTGTCGAGCCGCGCGCGCCGGAATCCAGTACGGGGACGTTTTTGTAAAGTTGCGCGACGAATGCCCGCGCCTTGTCCTCGGAACCGTATTTTTTCAGCGCGTACCCCCACGCGGCGAGATAATTCCAGCGCGCGCCGCCCGATGTTTTCGGATCGGGAGTGATGACTTTGACATCGCTTTTGACGAGGTCGTCCCAGTCCCTGATTTTCTTCGGGTTGCCCGCCCGCACCAGGAAAACGATGGTCGAGGTATAGGGGGCGCTGTTGTGCGGCAGGCGGGATTGCCAGTTTCCGGCGATCTTGTTCGTTTTTTCGACGATGGCATCGATGTCATAACCCAGCGCCAGCGTCACCACGTCGGCTTCCAGACCGTCGATCACGCTCCGCGCCTGACCGCCAGAGCCGCCGTGCGATTGCTTGACGGTGACATCGTCGCCCGTCAGCGCCTTGTAATGCTTCTGGAATGCCTCGTTGTACGCGCGGTAAAGCTCGCGTGTCGGGTCATACGAGACGTTCAGCAGCTCATGGGAGCCGGCGTATGCCGCGGCGCCCAGAAGCGCGCCCGCCAAACCGGCAAAAATCCGGAACCACCCGGATCCCGCCCTGGGCGCAACCTGCCGCGCATGATGCGTCAAACCGAAAAGGCGGGGGAAGTGAAACTGTTTTTTCTTGCTGGACATGGCGCGATCCTCACGAAAGTTGGAGAGCGCTCAGTCTAAATGGGCTGTGTTTATATTTACCACGAATAAAAACTTATTTTCTTAGAATAAAATAAATATGAACGAAGTGGCGGAAAGCGACGAGGCATACGGTTCGCTTCAGAACCGGATCGAGTGATACACGTGTGGCCCGTTTCAATGCCCATCAGCGGAAAATCCACGGGACGAGCGCGCTCGCCTATTCGCGCGCAGCGCGCTGGAATGAATCCTCTCTTTTGAGGGAGGCAAAAAACAGCGGCGCTCCGCGCCGGAGTTCCACGCGCTGGATTTCCGCTTTCGCGGGAATGACGGGAGGGGAGACGTGAGGATAATGGGGATTTTTGTTGGAATGACAGGGGCGTTTTCAGTCCGGACAGACATGCGAAACGGAGCGCGGACATCCTGCCCGCGCTCCGTTTCCAAGGTCATGTTCCGCGCCCGCCTTCGCGGCGCGGGTCGTCTATTTGGCGATGCCTTTCGGGTAACACAATCCGCCGGTGATTTCCAGGGTCGTCGCGTTGATCGCTTCGTTTTCGACGCAGTGGCCGATCAGGCGGGCGATTTCGGTGGGTTCGACGAGCCGGCCGATGTGCACGTCGGCGACGATGGCCTTCAGCGCGTCCTGGTTCATGCCGGTGAGCATCGGCGTGGCCGTGTAGCCCGGCGCGATGCCGACGCAGCGGATGTTGCGGATGCCGCGCATGTGGAATTCGCCGATGATGATCTTGGGCATCAGCGCGTCGGCGACCTTGGCCGACGAGTAGTTGATCTGCCCGACCTGGCCAACCTTGTTGACCGGCGAGATGGTCACCAGGAGGCCCGGCCAGCCGCCGTTGACCATCGCCTCGGCGGTGTCGCGCAGGGTGAGGAAGGTGCCGGTCAGGTTGGTGTCGATCACCGCCTGCCACTTGTCGAGTCCCAGCTTGCGCGACACCTTGCCGGTTTCCTTGTCGAGCGCCAGCATCGTGCCGTCGCGGATGATGCCGGCGCACGGCACGACGATGTTGATCTTGCCGAACGCTTCGACGGCCGCCTTGATGAACTTCGCCGTATCCGCCTCGCTGGTCACGTTGGCCTGTACGCCGATGGCCTCGCCGCCCGCGTCCTTGATGTCCTTGACGACGCGGTCGATGTTGTCCTGCGCCATGTCGACGATGGCGATCTTGGCGCCGTTTTGCGAAAGATATTTGGCGACGGCTTCGCCGATGCCATTCCCGCCGCCGGTGATGACGGCCACGCTGCCCTTGATTTCCATGATTTCCTCTCCTTGTTGAATGTCCAGTGTCTGTGTCGGCGTCCATCGGCCCGGCGAGCGCGGCCCGATGCGGATCGCGCCAATATCACTATCCGCCGCCTAGCCGCCGACGATGTCCCGCCGGATTCCCATCGGTTCGTCCCTGAAAATCCGCAGATCCATGATTTTCAGCGCCGGGCTGATCGCGGGAACGAAATCCATCTTCGCCAGGATGTCGTGATCGAGGTCGACGCCAGGCGCGATCTCGATCAGCTCCAGTCCGCCCTCGATCAGCCGGAACACGCAGCGCTCGGTGATGTACAGCACCGTTTGTCCGCTGCGCGCGGCGTGTTCGCCGCTGAAGGTGCGGTGTTCGACCTCGTTGACGAACTTGACGGTCTCGCCTTCCCTGAGAATCTTCAGCGCGCCGTTTTTCACGGCCACGTCGAGCTTGCCGGCGGTGAAGGTGCCGACGAAGACCACTTTCTTCGAGGTCTGGCTGATGTTGATGAAGCCGCCCGCGCCCGCCAGCCGGGGACCGAACTTGCTGACGTTGAGGTTGCCCTGGCGGTCGGCCTGCGCCAGTCCGAGGAAGGTGACGTCCAGCCCGCCGCCGTCGTAGAAATCGAACTGATAGGGCTGGTCGAGGATGGCCTGGGCGTTGCTGGAAGCGCCGAAACTCAGCTCGCCCGCCGGCACGCCGCCGACCACGCCCGGCTCCGCCGTCATGGTCATCAGGTCGACGATGCCTTCCTCGGCCGCCACGGCGGAAATCCCTTCCGGCATTCCGATGCCGAGGTTCACGATGCTGTCGGGCTGCAATTCCATGGCCGCGCGCCGGGCGATGATCTTGCGCTCGGAAAGCTCCATTCTGGGAATCGACGACATCGGCACGCGAATCTCGCCGGCATACGCCGCGTTGTACTGTTCGGCGAAGGTCTGCATGTGGTATTCGGGCTTTTCGGCCACGACCACGTAGTCGACCAGGATGCCGGGAATCCTGACCTGGCGCGGATTAAGCGTGCCGCGGTCGGCGACGCGCTCGACCTGGGCGATGACGATACCGCCCGAATTGTGCGCCGCCGTCGCCACCGACAAGCCTTCGAGCGTCAGGGCTTCCTTCTCCATGGTGATGTTGCCGTCCGGATCGGCGGTGGTGCCGCGAACCAGGGCGACGTTGATCGGGAAAGCCTTGTAGAGCAGATATTCCTGCCCGTCGATCTCCATCAGGCGAACCAGCTCGTCCTGCGTGATCGTGTTGATCTTGCCGCCGCCGAAGCGCGGATCGACGAAGGTGCCGAGTCCGATGCGCGAAATCACGCCGGGCTGATGTCCCGCGATGGCGCGGAACAATTGGGCGACGGCGCCCTGCGGCAGGTTGTAGCCCTCGATCCGGTTTTCGATGGCCAGCTTTTGCAGCTTGGGCGCCAGGCCCCAATGGCCGCCGACGACGCGCTTGACCAAGCCGTCGTGGCCGAAATGGTTGAGTCCGCGATCCTTGCCGTCGCCCTGCCCCGCGGCGTAGACCAGCGTCAGCCCGCGCGGCTTCCGCCGCCGAAACGATCTTGCTTGCTTGAGTCGATTGAGTCATGTCCGCACCTGAACGAATCGAAAGCCGAAAGGCGGCGGGAACCCATGCCGGGTTCCCGCCGGGCGAAAACTCACACCACGCCCATCGTGCCGAGAATGATGGCCACCACGCAGACGAGCACCGGAATGACGCAGCACACCATGCCGATGTCGGCGTAACTTTGCTTGTGCGTCAATTGCGTGATGCCGAGCAGGGTGATCACCGCGCCGTTGTGCGGCAGCGTGTCGAGGCCGCCGCACGCGATGGAGACCACGCGTTGCAGGACTTCCGGATTGATGCCCTTGGCGATCGCTTGCTGGTAGAAGGTCTCGCCCATCGCGCCCAGCGCGATGCTCATGCCGCCGGAGGCCGACCCGGTGATGCCGGCCAGCACGTTGGTGGCGAGCGCCGAGGTGATCAGCGGATTGTCGGAAAGCCCCATCATGGCCGCCTGAACGATGGCAAAGGCCGAAAGCGTCTTCACCACGTTGCCGTAACCGGTTTCGCTCGCGGTGTTGAGGATCGGCAGCATCGACCCGAACACGCCGGCGTTGATGCTCTCCTTGACGTTGGTGTAGCGTTTCCAGTTCATCGCGACCGCGAAGATGATGCCCGCCACCAGCGCCATGACCAGCGACCAGATGCCGCGCACGGCGCCCAGGCTCGTCGAGAACGGCTTGGCCTTGAGGTAGTCGAAGCCTGTTGCGTCGGCCGAGAAGACGGTCCCGCTCAGAACGAAGTTGAGGATCAGGACGAGGATGATCGGCATGAGCGCCACGGTAAGGCTTGGCAGGTTGGCGTCGTCGAACTGCTTGACCACTTCGTTCGGATGGAGCCCGTAGCCCTCGCCAGCCGTCATGGCCTTCTTGGCGCGCTTTGCAGCCACCAGACGCCCAGCCCGCGCATCAGGAGGGCACTGATTATGCCGAGGATCGGCGCGGCGAACACGGTCGTCTTGAAGAACGGCATCGGGATGGCGTTCTGGACCTGCGGCGTGCCGGGCAGCGCGGTCATCGAGAAGGTGAACGCGCCCAGGGCGATGGAGCCCGCGACCAGACGCTTCGGAATGCCCGCTTCCCGGAACAGGTGCGCGGCGATCGGATAGACCGCGAAGGCCACGGCGAACAGCGATACGCCGCCGTAGGTCAGGATGCCGCAGGAAATCACGACGGCCAGGATGACGCGCTCCTTGCCGACGCGCGGGGTGATGTCGCGCGCGATGGCCTTGGCCGAGCCGGTGTCTTCCATCACCTTGCCGAATACCGCGCCGAGCAGGAAGACGGGGAAGAACATGCTCATAGTTGGCCAGGTTGGGCATGAACACGTACCAGCGCGAGTATCGGAGCCAGGATGAGAACGGTGATGCCCCGGTACGCGAGGTACATGAGCAGGCCGAGAGACAGGATGATGCCGATTACGCCAATCATGAGATTAATCCTCCGTTTGTTTCGCTGTTATAGGCATCGATGACGCCCTGAATAGCAACTAATTAGCGACAGGCATTCATGCCTGTCGCTGTGAACGAACCTGGAAGGGGTTGGCACCCCTCCCAAGTAGCCACGGTCGAAACCCCGGCCTTCCAAGCCGGGGTTCCAGCCTTCGCACCGCCCTGAAGGGCGGGGTTTCAAACCGGAGTCAGTTTTACGATGAAGAAATCCGCGTGAAGCCCTGGACTCTTCCCTTGCACCAGGGGTTTGGACAAATGCGACCGCCCTCCCCGGTCAATGCCGATGTTTCCGTCCATCCCAGGCATCCTCTCGCAAGCCTGGAGCTGCTTATGGGCATCTCCCGGCAAAAGACGCGCCACAATTCTCAACACATTGAATCGATTGATGTTTTTATTCATGGAGGGAAAAATCGGCCACAAACGCCCTCCACGCCGTATCAACAATGAGATAAAGGAAAACTTAAGAAATCATTAAGCGGTTGATCGGTAAAACAATCTCAAAACCGGGATGCCGTCTCATTCCTGCGACAGCAGGCCGTAGGTTTTCAGCTTCCGGTAGAGCGTGGCGCGCGCCAGGCCGAGGATCCGGGCCGCCTCGTCGACCTTGCCGCGCGCGACGGACAGCGCGTTGGACAAAAACTCCCGCTCGAACTCCTCGACGGCTCGCGCATACGAGGACACCCCGCCCGCCGCCGACGCGCCGCCCGACCGCCAGCCGCCCGCCTCCACGGGCAGGACGCCCTCCAGATCCTCGGCCGAGAGCCAGTTCTTGTCCGAGAGCATGACCGCCTTTTCCAGGACGTTGCGCAATTCCCGGATGTTGCCCGGCCAGCGGTACTGGCACAGACGATCGATCGCGTCGGGCGACAGATCGAGGTGCGTCATTCCCGTCCGCTGTCCGATCTGCTCCAGGACGTACTCGCAGAGCGCGCCCATGTCGGCGGTACGCTCGCGCAACGGCGGAACGCGGATGGGGAGCACGTTGAGGCGATAGTAGAGGTCGGCGCGGAACGTCCCCCGCGCCACCCGCTTTTGCAGATCGGCGCTGGTCGCGGCGATCACCCGCACGTTCACGCTTTTCACCTGATCCGAGCCGACCGGCTCAAATTCCTGCTCCTGCAACACGCGCAGCAGCTTGGACTGGAGTTGCAGGGGCATGTCGCCGATCTCGTCGAGGAACAGCGTTCCGCCGTCGGCCACCTCGAACTTGCCCTTGCGCCCGCGCTTGTCGGCCCCCGTGCAGGCCCCGGAAACGGCGCCGAAAAACTCGGTCTCCAGGAGCGTCTCCGGAATGGCCGCGACGTTCACGCCGACGAACGGCTTTCCGGCGCGCGTCGACGCCCCGTGGATGGTGTGCGCCAGCAATTCCTTGCCCGTCCCGGTTTCGCCCAGCAGCAGGACCGTCGTGTCGAGCTGGGCCGCGCGCCTCGCCTGCCGCTTCACTTCCACGCACACCGGGCTGGAACCGACGAAGTTGGAAAAATTGTACTTGGCGCACCGCTCCTCGGCCAGCCGCCTCCGGTTCATCGCCAGTTCCTGCTGGATGGCCTCCAGCTTGACGAACAACGGCTTGAGCGGCTGGACCTGGTCGAAGAGCGCGAACCCGACCGCGCCGACGATCTCGCCACGCTCGTCCCTGAGGAGCGCGCGCATCACCACGAAGGTCTTTCCGTTCGCTTCCATGAGATCGAGCGGAATCGAATGTCCCGTCGTCACCACCTTGCGCATCAGGCTGCAAGGAATGACCTCCTCGACCTCCCGGCCGATGGCGTCCGCCGCCGATTTCGCGCCCAGCAGGGTCGCGTAACGCTCGTTGATCCACACGATGCGCGCGTTGCGATCGACGATCACCGTCCCCTTGCAAAGGTCTTCGAGGCTCTCGAACAACGACGGCATCGCAAGGCTGCGAATCCGCTCGTAATCGTGAAGCATTTCGGGCGATACCATGTCGGGCATCACAAAGCTCCAGGTTCCGGCAACGCACGGTTTGAAAAGCGCCTCCGCCAACGACGCACCGGAATTACGAACGCCACTTTGGACCGATGTTCCGAAAATGATATGGAACGCCGGAAGAATTGCAAACCCCAGAAGCAAAACCGGGATAACCACGGCAGGCGCGGCGAAAGGCAGAAGCGAAAAACTTGACCACAACGAACACGGCGGGCACGGCGAAAAGCAAGGCCCCCCCGTCACGCCCTTGCCTGCCGGTATCCGGTTCGCCGTCGCCTCCGCCGGTTCCATCACAGCCGTCATTCCCGCGAACGCGGGAATCCAGCGCATAAAAAGCAAGATTAACCACGGAGGATACGGAGAAAAGCAAAACCTTGACCGCGACGAACACGGTGAAAAACGAAAAAGGCCCCGTCATTCCCGCGAACGCGGGAATCCAGCTCGTACCTTCCGGCGCGGAGCGCCGCATCCTTTGAATTCACGGCCCTTCGGGCTGAAAACAAGGAACCGGATTCCCGCTTGCCAAGGGAACGACGGGAATGCGCGGGCGGTCGATGCCAAAACGCGCCGCCGCGCGAACTTGCGTTTCCCGCATCCGCCGTGGTTAACTATCTCCCGGATTCGCTTTCATGGAGACATCATGGCCTGCAAATGCAAGGGGAAAGCCCAGGAACTCGTCATCTACCACAACGCCCGCTGCTCGAAAAGCCGTTCGGCCTGCGAAATCGTCGCGGGCAAAGGCGTCGAGGCGCGGATCGTCGAGTATCTGAAAACGCCGCCCAGCCGGGAAGAACTCCGCGAGCTGTTGAAAAAACTGGGCATGAAGCCCTCCGAACTCGTCCGGCGCGGGGAAAGCGTGTTCAAGGAAAATTACGCCGGCAAGACGCTGGACGAGGAACAATGGCTCGATGCACTGGCCGCGCATCCGATCCTGATCGAACGCCCGATCGCCGTGCGCGGCAAGCGCGCCGTCATCGGCCGGCCGCCGGAAAAAGTCCTGGAACTGCTCGACGCCGGCGATTGATCCCGCCGCGTAAACCGTCAATCCACGATGAACAGCCTGGCGCCGCGAGCCGTAGACGAGCGGTGCGGCTCGGCTTGGTCGGCTACCTGGTAACTCATGCCGGGCTTGAGCGTGAAGGCGCGCCTGTCCTTGAGTTCGGTATGCCGTTCGCCCTCGACGCAAAGCAGGATGTGCCCTTTCAAGCACCAGTGATCGGCGAGATAGCCGGGCGAATACTCGACCATGCGCACGCGGATGTCGCCGAACCGACGGGTACGCCAGAGCGCCCTGCCGCGCTCGCCGGGATGCTCGGTGGGCGCTATCGCGGCCCAATCGGTCGTTCCAAACGGAATATCCGATATTTGCATGGCGGGAACTCCTGGGAGGGAAAATCGCTCAAGCATACGCGGATCGGCGGCGGACGATCAAATCTTCCGCTCCCGCTTGAACCGGGAACGGCCCGCGCGGACAATCACGATTTCGAACCCCACGAGGTAAACGCGATGACCGGAGGCGCCTGGAGTTGCCCGCACGAACTGGACGGCCGCTGCGGCAAGGTCAAGAACCTGCCCTGCGATCCAGGCATGAAGGGCTGCGAACTGTACGGACGCTACGTGTTCTTCGACGCCGGCAAGAACGCGCGGCTGGAGCAAAAAAAGGCGCGCGACGCCGAACCGCGGCCGAACCGGCGGCGCGCCGGATGACGCGGCGGCAGGAAAACGGCAACACCGGGGATCGGCGAAGCCGCGGGCCGGGAGGATCTGGTCTGTCGAGAAAGAAACCGGGCGCTTGAACGCGGCAGGCCGGGCTGGAACGTGGAGCGCGGGCGTGACGCCCGCTTTGTCCGTTTTTTTTGCGGGCGTCACGCCCGCGCTCCGTTCAAAACCTCCCTCTTGAGGAAGGTGGCTCGCGGCAAGACCGCGAGTCGGAAGGAGTCGGGCTGTTGTGTCGAGAGCAAGAAGCTGTTCGGGAGAACGGACGGCTTCGGAGACTGAACCGCCGAACTTCCTTCGTCACGCCTTTGGCGCGACACCTCCCCCGTGAGGGAGGCTTGGCTTGCGGCGCAACGCTTCGGAGGCTTTGGCCTCCCTCTTGAGGGAGGTTTACCTTGCGGCGTTTCGCGCGATCCCGGCGGCGGGCGGTTGCCGCAGTGGACAGCGCGCGTGCGGATCGCCCGCTGGCCGTGGTTCACCGTCGTGGCTCACATTCCCAGCAGGCTGCCATGCACCTTGACGACGGCCTTGCGGATTGTTTCCCGGTTATTGACGATCACGCACGGGCGATGCAGTTCCCAGGGCAGAAAGACCAGATAGTCGCCGGGAGCGGCGTCGATGAAGCATTCGCCGGCGGGCGGCGGGTAGAACGCCAGGTCCTTGGCCTCGAACTGATCGTCGCTGGGCGCGAGGCCGGCTTGCGGCAGGGCGAAGCCGTAGCGTTCGCGGGCGCTGAACGGGATCTGGATGTCGGCGTATTTGCGGTGCGCCTCGGCGCGGCTTTCCGTCAGTGTGCGCAGTTCGGCGTCCTGAACCAGGTAAAACAGCTTGTCGCCCTCGATTTCATAGCGCCCCGGCGCCAGCGCGCCAAGGTCGACCTTGCGCACGGCTTCCAGGGCCTGAACGATCGCGCCGGGCAAGACGCCGCGTTGCGCCGCTACATCGGAAATACGGCCTACGATCATGAAGGATTCTCCTTTGCGTGGATTGTAAAATGCGCCGTTCTCATCCGGCGCGCGTCGTAAACCCGGCCATTATCCTCCGATTCCATTCCTGAATCGCCCGCGCCTTCGCCGGTTTCGCCTCGCCGTGCCAAGGCGTTGCCCACAGCCCGTCTTCGCGGCGCGAACGGTTTGAAAATGAGATTGCCCCGCGCCGGCATTCTTGTCGACGGATACCGGTAGACGCGAGTCGGACTACCGCGCGAGCCACTTTCCCCAAGAATGTCGTCATTCCCGCGAACGCGGAAATGACGTGTTTCTCCGCGTTTGATGATTCAACCGCCCGACTCCCTCCGTCACGCCTTCGGCGTGATACCTCCCTCAGGAGGGAGGTTTGGCTTGCGGCGCTTCGCGCCGGTAGGTATGTTCCTGGATTCCCGCTTGCGCGGGAATGACGAGGTTTTTCCTTGTTTTTCGCCGTGTCCGCCGTGTTTGCCGTGGTTATAAAGGCAGTCAACCACGGCGGACGCGGATGATGTTCGCGCCGTTTTTCGTCAATCGTCGCGGATCTTCGCCAGCGGTTCGGTGACGCCTTTCAGTCCGGTCATGGCGAATACTGTCAGCAGGATGCGTTGCGCGTGTTTGGCGCTGTGTTGCGGGCTGTACCATTCGGTCGGGGAGTGCAGGTTGCCACCGATGCCGCCGCCGCCGAAGCCGGTGGAGGGGATGCCCATGCTGATGGGGATATTGGCGTTGGTGCCCAGCGGCGGCCAATGGCTGGGTGTCAGCCCGACCGCTTCGGTGGCTTTCCACAGCAGTTGCACGACCAGGGAATCCGGCGGAACGCTGCCCGCCGGGCGATCGCCGATCCGGCGCCATTCCACGGTCACCGGGTCGCCCGTCCAGCGGGCGTTTTCCGCCGCCACCGCTTCATCGACCAGTTTGTGGATTTGCGCGTCGAGGGCGTCGAGGACATCGGCCGAAACCGAGCGGATGTCCAGTTTGGCCCGGCATTCGGCGGGAATGGCGTTGACCGTGGTGCCGCCGGTGACGGTGCCCAGGTTGAAACTGGTCTTCGGTTCGGCCGGCGCCCGCAATTCGGAGAGCGCGGCCCCGGCGCGGCAGAGCGCCTGGATCGGGTTGGGCCGTCCCCAGTCCAGCCAGCTATGGCCGCCCGGCCCTTTGAAAACCAGTTCGTAGCGATGCACGCCGATGGCGGTGTCGATGATGGCGCCCGGCTTGGTCAGTGTTTCCGAGCAGAAACAGGCGTCGATGGTTTTGTCGCGGGCAAACAGGGTTTTCATGCCGCCGAGATCGCCTTCGCCCTCGTGGCGCACCGTGCCGGTAATCATGACGCGGCCGTGAGGAACGAGTCCGGCGTGGCGAATGGCGCGCAATACCGTGAGGTCCATGGCGAGGCAGGCCGTGTCGTCGGACATGCCGGGGCAGTTGTATCTGCCGTCGCCCAATTCCTTGATTTCAATGGGTTCGCTCATGGCGAACACGGTATCGAGGTGGGCGTCGAGCATGATTTTCGGGCGCGGCGCGTCGCCGTCGACATAGCCGAGGACATTGCCGATTTCATCGACTTCGACGGAATCGGCGCCGTATTTCTCCAGCTTGGCCTGGTACATGGGGGTACGCCCTTCCCTTTCATGGAAGGTCTCGCCCGGAACCCGCGCCATTTCCCGCAGTTCGGCGAAGGTGGCGGCTTCGTCGTCTTCGAGGAATTTCAGGGCTTTTCGCATTTTCTCGTCGGCCAGCAATTTGGCGAGGACGCTATCGATATCGCTCATGACGGAAATCTCCTTTGGAAAAACGCTTGCCGTGATTGTCAGGTAAACAGGACGTAGTTCAACACCAGGATGGCGATCATGCCGGCGCCCATGGGAATGGCTTCGCGCTTGGCGATGGAGACGGGCGACACTTTCGCCGCGCCGGCGACGATGATGATTACGCCGGCCACCGGGGAGACCGGACGGATCATTTCCGAGGCGAACTGGATCGGCAGGATCATGGCGCCGGGGTCTCCGCCCACGGACTGGGCCAGCGGCGGCACCAGGCCGACCAGGCTGGTGAAGGCGGCGACGCCGCTGCCCGTCAGCAGGGCGATGAAACCGACGCAGGCCGAAAGCACGACGGTGCTGCCCGTCACTCCGGTGCCGCTGGCCTTGGCGGCGTCCATCAGCAGGTTGATGAGACCGCTGGCCTGCAAGCCGCTGGAGAAGAAATCGGCGACGAAAATCAGGGATACGACGGAGGTGAGGATCGCCCCCATGCCGGAAAACATCGCCATGCTGTCGTCGAAGGTCTTCTTGATGTCGCGGTTGCGCAGCAAATCGACGGCGATGGCGAGGAACCAGCCGACGATCATGGCGGTAGACGTGTCGAGAACGATGGTTTTCCACACCAGCTTGTTGAAGACGACGAGCAGCGCGAGCGGGACGAGCGGGAACAGGGCGTAATAGCCCGGCAGCGCGGCCACCCTCGGATCGGAGCGGGATTGCGTTTCGACCGCGACGGCCGAGCTGGCGAGGCCCTCCTTTTTGTCGAAATAACGCTGCACGAAGCCGTGCAGGACGGCGATGACGAGCGCCACCGGAATGGCCAGGGCCAACTGGTATTGAATCAGGAGCGCGACCGGTTCCGTGCCGATGGTTTTGGCGGCCAGGATGGACATCGGGCTGGTGGGCGGGTAGCTCATGCACAAGGTGGAACCGATGATCGCGGCGGCGGCGGGCGGCGTGACGCCCAGGCCGACCAGCAGCGGAAACATGGAGACCATCAGCAGCATCGCCAGCCCGGCGGCGCTGGGCACCACGACGCCGAGGGCGTGACCGATCAGGAAAGCGAAAGGCAGCAGGATGTAGGGATTCCTGATGAAGCGCAGCGGTTCCACGCAAATCTGCACCAGCTTGCCGGCCGCGCCGATGCGTTCCATGTAGGTGGAAAAGCCGCCGGCGATCAGGATGAGAAAGCCGATTCCCGAAATCTGCCGGATGGAAATGAGGCGGAACAGATCGAAGATGTCGAAGACGAGGGTTCCCGAAGATTTCGCGCCCTTCGGCAGAATGTCATGGTTGCCGGCGATCACGCTGAGCACGATCAGCGCGAATCCGGCGCAGAACAGCACCATGTGGGTCTTGTAGTTCTTGATGATTCCGTAAGCGGCAATGATCGTGACCAGGATGGCCACCCAAGGCATGACGGATAACATGATTTTTCCCCTTGAATTGATTTTGACCGCCGCGTTTTCGTGATGGATCGCGGCAGGCGGGGATTCTGTATCACAAAATTCGCCGAGTCAACAATTTTTGTTGATATTGTATTCGATAAATTTTGTTGTGTCGAAACGGCTGGATTATTGGCGCGCAACAGCGGCGGGCTTACATGCCCATGGGCGTTTTGTGTAGAATCTGTCGCCCTTGGAGTCGACAAATATGGCTGGATCGAAACGTTCGGAATCGTCAATGGCGCATCGGCTGAGCGCGAACATCGGCGTCTTGCGCAAGGCGAGGGGCTGGACGCAGTCCGACCTCGCCGAGCGCGTGGGCGTGGACACCGAGACGATTTCGCGTTTCGAGCGCGGCGCGACGCTCCCGTCGCTCCTGACCCTGGAAAAGATCAGCCAGTCCCTGCAAGCGGGCGTCGGAGACCTGCTGGGCGAAAACACGGTACGGCCCAGCGACCAGGCGATCCTGATCAGCGCCTGGATCGCCGATCTCAACGAAACCGACAGGAGTTTCGTTCTCGACCTGGTCAAGTCGACCTGCAACTATCTGCGCGACTGAAAAGAAAAAGCGGTCATGGCGTTTTTCGTCTGTTCCTTTGCAGCGCAGGCAAGCATTTTGCGGAAAACGCTCCAAGGAAAGCGATTGGCCACGGAGGACGCCACGGCAAGCCCGAAGGGCGCGGGACGGACGAAAGCGGGTCTCGTGAAACGGGATACGGCAACGCCGCGCAAAAACCTTTTAGAATTCCGGCTTTCCTCCGTGAATTCTGCGGGCAAGGTTTTCGCCTTTCGCCGGGGCAAGGCGTCCGCGTGATCGAGCGCCCGTTTTCCACATGACAATGAACTCGCGTCATCAGCCATCGCCCGATGAAGTCGCCGATTTCCACGCCGCCGTCGCGGACGCCCGTCCGTTGAAGGTGGCGGAACGGGTCGTGCACGAGCGGTCCAAGCCCAGTCCGCGCCCGCGCCAGCGCGAACTCGACGAGGCGGCCGCCATCGCCGAATCCCTGTCCGGGCCGCTCGAAATCGACGACCTGCTCGCCATCGGCGAGGCCGACGCCTTTCTGCGCCCCGGCCTGCCGCGCAGCGTACTGCGCGATTTGCGGCGGGGGCGATGGACGATCCGCAACCACATCGACCTGCATGGCCTCAACCGGCGCGAAGCCCATGAGGAAGTCGCCCGCTTTCTCGCCGAATCGGTGCGCCAGGGCCGGCGCTGCGTGCGCATCGTGCATGGCCGGGGCCACGGTTCGCCGGGGCGCGCGGGCATCCTGCGCCAGCTCGTCAAAAGCTGGCTGTCGCGCAGCAAGGACGTTCTGGCGTTCTGCCATCCCCCGCCCAGCGACGGCGGCGAGGGCGCCCTGTGGATCCTGCTGCGCTCGCCCGGATGACGGTCATTCCAGCGCCAGCAGCGCGCCGTAAGCGACGGTGTGCTGCGGTTCTTCGAGCACCCTGATCTCGGTCATCAATTCGTCTTCCAGCGCCTCGACCAGTCCCGCGTTTTTGGCCGGGCCGCCGTCCAGCCAGACGGGGCCGGAAACGTGGCGTCCGGCGAGACCGGCCGCGCGGCGGGCGACCGACCTGTGCAGCGCCTTGAGGATTTCCTCCCTGGGCGTGCCGCGCGCCAGTAGCGAAACCATCTCGCTTTCGGCGAAAACCACGCAGGTGCTGCTCAATTCCAGATCCAGCCGGCCTTGCCGGCTCAAGGGGCCGAACTCGGCGAGCGGCGTATCGAGCAAGCGCGCCGCCAGCTCGAAAAAGCGCCCGGTGCCGGCGGCGCATTTGTCGTTCATCCTGAAATCCTGGACCCGGCCGTTTTCGTCGAGACGCAGGGCTTTCAAATCCTGCCCGCCGATGTTTATGATCGTCCGCGCCGCGCCGCCGCTCAGGCGGAACAGCCCGGCGGCGTTGGCGCCGATCTCGTCGACCCGGACGCTGGCGCCGGCAAACAGCTTCTTGCCGTAGCCGGTGACGGCGATGCCGTCGACGGCGTCCATCGCCAGGCCGAGGTCGCGCAGGCCGGATTCGATCAGCCGCATGGCGTGCGCTTCCTGCCCCGGCGCGGTATTCGTCCGCCCGCGCCAAAGAATTTCACCGTCCCCGGCGACGACGGCCTTGATGGCCGTGCTGCCCAAATCCACTCCGATGCGCAATTTCATACCGAAAACCTTGCTTGAACCTTTTAACCATGACGGATACGACGAAGATCGAGATTTTAACCACGGCGGGCACGATGGAAGGCAAAAATTAAACCGGACGAAAATAAACAGATTTGCCGCGCCCGCAAGGCAGGGGTATCCGCCGATAACTGCGTGGCACAGCAGGAAAACCGCTCGAAACACAAAGTCCTCGCGGTGAAATGCGGAGAATCCATTTTTAGGCTGTGTTGTTCAGAGTTTCCTCGAATTTGCGGCGGATGTCAGGCGTGAGCCGCGCTTTCCCGCGCCGGGGAGGGCGGCGCGTCATTCTGTGCCACTCGGCTCATGCCGCCACAGCCGGTCAGACAGACAAACAAACCCAGAACAAGAAAACTTTTGCGGAAAGCGCCTCGCATGATGTCATTCCTTTCAGCGGAAATAATGAAGACCTTGCCGGGCGCGTGCCCGGGAAAGTTCGGGGATTACCAGTCTTCCTCTTCTTTCTGAATGGCTTTGGAGGAGGAATTCCTGGAAGCTTTGTCTGCCATTTTTTCGTCAATGACCTTTTGCGCCCGCTCGCTGACGGATTGCGCTTTTTGCAGTTTCGACTTGTCTATGCCGCCGGAAGAAAGCGTTTTCTTTTCTGTTTTCTGATCAGGGGTTTTTTGAGCGGCGGCCACGAGTTCCCCCGGCGCGCGTTTTGCGCGCAGCTCGATGCTGCCGGGACGGAAAGACGTGCTCCCCGGTTTTGCCGCGCCTTCTTCGATCGTGCCATACGCCGTTTGCGCGGCAACGCGGTCAATGCGGATTGTGCAGCAGGGAATTTCATTGCGTCCCAAAGAGCGTCCGGTCTGCGGGTCGGTGAGCGCTTCGCCCAGAGTGACCGCCAGCCAGCGTTCTCCGGTTTGCACGGCGTCGCCGCCCTGACTCAACACCACTTGATCGCCCGAAAGCTGAACCACCGAGATCGGGAAAATGCCGCCGACAATGGCTTGGCCAATTTTGCTGGTCAACGCTTTCATCATCATTTTGGCCATATTCTTGCCGTCGATCTCGCGCGGCAGCGTGCTGGGCGCGGTGACGGGCAGAGTGTGCTCAAAACCGTCGGAGAGCACGATTTCTCCGGTGGCGGCGTTCAGAAGCCGCAGGGAGACGCGCCCGCCGCCGGAATAGGAGACGAGCTTGCGATCGGACATGCGCAGCGCGCGCTCATGGCGCGGATACTCGAAACGCTCGATGACCGGAATCAGAATGAGATCGGTCGCAAAGCGCTGTCCCAGACGGGCGCTGTCCGCCGCGCGGATGCCGCCCTCCGCGATGCGCGCGAATTCGGCATCGGTCTCCGCGTCAAAATCCCGGTCCAGCACAATGAAGCGCTGGGTCTGGGTCAGAATATCCACCAGTTCCTGCTGGATGGCGCGCGCCACATCTTCCGCGCGGACGCGCTGGTCGCCGACGGGATAAGTGCCGCTTTTCGCGCGCGGCATCGCCACCGTGATTTTCGGGCGTCCCTTTTCTTCCGGCGCGCGGTACTGGGCGATCTGCGCGCGGACGCGGACTTTCCAGTAGCGGATTTTCTCGTGGCCGAGAAATTCCGATTCCCGCGCCATGCCGCCACGCTGGAAGACAGCCTTGCCCGCGCGCTTGGTTCCGGTTTCGCCGGAGGCTCTTCTTGCACCGTCATGGAGTTTCTTGCCCGCGCCCCTGCGCAGCGTCATGGTGCCGCCCTTCTCGTCCTTTTCCATGCTGACGCGGTTCAGAAAACTCATGCCGAGGAGGGTATCGCCTTCTCCCGGCATGACGGTGGCGTCCACGTCGTTCAGAGTGATGTTGCCGACCTGAACGCTGGAGAGTTTCAGGGACAAAGTTTTTACCGTGCCGGTGGCCGTTTGCGCAAAGGATTCCCGTGCCCCGGTGATGTCGAGATTCAGGCGAGCGGCGGTTTTTGCGCTGATTGCAACGACACTCGCGCCGGTATCCACCAGGCATTGCACCGCCACGCCGTTCAGGATGCAGGCGGTTTGGAAGTGGCCTCTCGCGTCGGCGTTGAGCGTCACGGCAACGCCGGCGCCCCCCGTTCCGCCAGACGCATTGCTCCCGCGCGTCCGGGTGACGGAGTTCTCGTCGATTTCCGCAGCCATCTCCTCGGATGCATCGACCTCGCGCGTCCAGATGACGGAGTCCTTGTCGACCTTTTCGACCTCCTCCCGCGAGAGGATTTCGTAACCCAGCACCATGCCTTCCGAGGCAGCCGCCACGAGTTCGCTGATGCCGCCGGGCTGGATGTTTCCCGCGTTCCGCCCCCCTTTTTCCAGCGCCAGCTTCCGGAAATGGCTGGCGACGGGGCCGCCATTCACCTGCGCCACGGCCGATTGCAGCGCGGCGAGCACCGCCGCTTCCGGCGTTTCGCCGATGCCGTCCGCTTCGCGCGAGACCACGGCATTGCCGCCGAAATCCGGCGCGGCGCGCAGAGGCTTTTCTTCCACCAGCGGCGCGGCGGAGGCGACTGTTTGGCTGACGGTCGTCCGCGCCTGGGTTTGTGTTTGAATTTGGGTCTGGGTCTGGAACCGGGCTTCCGGCGCTTCTTCCGTTTTCCCGCGGGCAGAAAGAAGAATGCCGGCAAACACCAGCGCAAAAGCGGTTCTGCGAGTGACGCGCGTCATCAGGATATCCATTCAAATCGAAAATACGGAAAAGCCAGCCACTTGCCGCTATTTTTCTCACAACAGCGAGTCGGCATTTTTGGGCAGCTTGATGTCCATCATCTTGCCGAAGGAGAGCGCGGATTTCGTGGCGCTGGCGAGATTGACAAGATAACCGGGCATCCCCGTCGCCACGTAAACGGCGGCATCCGCGGAGAAAAGCGAGGTCAGCGCGCCGACTCCGGATGCCGAGGCGAAATCCTTCGCGTCATTGGAGAGCTTCTTCGTCATGCCCATCGCACCGGTGAGCGAAACCAGGCCGCGCGCATATTTGCCTTTGGAGGAGGAATCCATGGAAGCCTTTTTCGCCATTTTCTCTTCAATGGCCTTTTGCGCGTTCTCGCTGACGGATTGCGTTTTCTGCAATTTTGTCTTGTCGATACTGCCGGAAGAAAGCGCTTGCTTTTCCGCCTGCAAGAGTTTTGCCTGGTCGTTGAGATTGAAGGCTTGCGCGAATGAAATCTGCGCGTCCAGCACGAGTTTTTGCGCGACGACGAAATCGGCGACCAATATTCCTCCAACCCCGGCGGCGGCGGGCATCCCGGATTTCTTGCCGGATTTTTCGGTATCGGCCATACCGGTGACGGTATCAATGACGTTCAGCGTTTGGCAGGCTGGCATCGCGCCCAGAAGAGCCAGGAGAAACGACACGCGCATGATTTTCTGAAACATTACTGCCTCCATTGGAACAGATGAAAAACCGGGCCGCGGATTCAGCGTACCGCCTTGAGATTGAGTTTGTTGCTGATTTCCTGCGCCGCGCGCGCGGCGGCTTCCTTCAGGGCATTGAGGCGCGCGACATCTTCTGTCGGCCCCAATCCGGCGTAAGGCCCCATCAGCGCAGACGCCACCGTGCGCGGCAGTTTTCCGCGCAAATCCAGCACCTTGCCCTGTACGCTGGCATACGCCCGAACCAGACCGCTTGCCGGGTCACGTTCGCGCGCGCCCACATCCAGCGTGCCGTAGACCAGATAGAAAACGTCGTTCTGCCTGACGCTGGCGGTCATGGCCTGCCGTATGCCGGGAGAAAGTTCGTTGGCTGTTCTGAATTCTTTTCGGATTTTTTCAAGTGGCAGACCGGGAATTTCGTCTGCTTCGTACACCGCGTATCCGGCGTCGCTGAAAATGTCGTTCATGACCGAGTTGAGTTCATCGCTGCGGGTTTCAACTTTCCAGGTGACGCTGCCGTTTCTGCGGACGCGGCTGCCGCCGGTTTCCACGGCGGCTGTCACGGAAACGCCCGCTTCCGCTCTGCCGTAGCCGTGGGTTTTGACCGAACCGCGCCGGATGGATTCACCTTCTTCGGTTTCCTCGCGGTATTCGCCGCCCTGCTGGATGCTTCTGCGGCCGCGTCTGAGTCTGCGGTCGTCGAACTCCTGCACGGATTCCTGCTCGCGCGTCATGAAAACCACCACCAGAGGAGATTTTTCTTCTTCGGAGATCGACGAGATGGCCGCGTTGCTGTCCAGCCTGGCTTGCAGGGCGGCCACGTCGATGGTGGCGCGGATTTCGATGCCGCGTGTATGCCGGTCTTTGTCCTCCCAGTCCCGGATTTTCACGGAGTTGATGACATAGCGGCCAAGATCGGCGATGATTTCCTCGCGGTGCCGCTCATAGAGTTTCTGCATGGCGGAGCCGCGTTCGGCGACGTAATTTTCCAGCGCGTTGAGCATGGCGTCGTGCTCCAGCTTGCGCTGATTTTCGGCATTGGCACTGAATATCCAGCCGTCGAAAAGCGCGGACTCGATACCAGCGATGCCTTTGACTTC
>JAIRPF010000153.1 GCA_031257115.1 Accumulibacter sp. | reverse complement strand
GGGTGAGGGGAAAGGGAGCGTTAGGGTGTGGGGGCGGGGCGGAGGGGGCGGGGCCGAGAGGCGGGGCGGGGCGGGGCGGTGGCAGGGGAGAGGGTTCAGAGGTGTTTTTGAGTGTTGAGGAGTCCAGAGGGGAATCTTGAAGCCGGGTCGTCCCGTAGTCCAGCTGATGGGTGAGGAGCCAGGCCGGGGGAGAGGCCGGGCGCCAGGGGCCGCGGCTCGCGGCTCGCGGCTCGCGGCTCGCGGGAAAATTGTTACGCTCATTTTTGAAAAGTCAAGTGTTTTTCGTGAATTTTACAAATTTTTTGCGACTTTCCTGGCGCTCACGTGGGTATCGTAATCCTGAAAACCATATCAGGTTCAAGTAACCTGAATTACCGCTCACATGGACATCATAACCCTGAAAACCGGCGGGTTCAAGTAACACGAACCACAGCGGCGCGGAAAGGAGTGAAATCCCGACGCGGGCAGTTGAGCAAAGAGGCGCGAATGCCGGGACACGGCGGGCGGAAATGCTGGGGTTCGCTTTGCTCGTATCGGCCATGCGGGCAGCGCTGACTCATCGGGAAAACATGAAAAAATCTGGAAACGAAAACTTACGAATACTAAATTTTCGACACAACGGTCAGCCGATGGAAATGCTATGGTTGCGCTATCGTTTCGATCTGTTCAACTTCACTCAACTTGGGAGACCCGCCATGAAACACCGCCTCGCTTCGCCACTCAACCTGACCGCCGCTTTGCTGATTGCCGGCGCCTTGGTCAGCGCTTCGGCGCTGGCCACGCCCAAAGACTTCACCGATCACGGCGGCGACCATCGCTCGCCGCAGGCTGCCCAAAGGCCGCCACAGGTCGCGCCGCAACCGCCGCGTCCAGCCCAGTACGCGCCGCATCCACAGGCCCAGTCCCCGCGCCCCGTGCCCGCCGCCAGGCATCGTCCGCCCCCGCCACCCCCGCCGCGCGCCCATTTCGACGATCGCCATCGCGGCATCGCCCACGACTACTACGCGCGCGCTTACAGTGGCAATCACTGCCCGCCCGGAATGAGCCATCGGGGGCCAACTTGCGTACCTGACCATGCGCGTTCCTGGAGACGCGGGCACACCCTGCCGGCTGGCGTGACCTATTACGACCTGCCCGCGCGCCTGCTCGTCCAACTGCCAGTCGCGCCGGTTGGACACCGCTACGTGCGCGTGGGCGGCGACATTCTGATGCTGGCGATCGGCACGGGCATCGTCGTCGACGCGCTGCAAGACCTTTTCTACTGAAGCGGGACAGCCCGCGCGGGGTGGATGGAACGCAACACGGCGCAATCGCCGGCGGACAGCCGGTGGGTTGCGCTTCGCTCCATCCGTTCCGCGGCCGCGTCGGAATAACGGTTTTTCGCGGTTTTCGGCGTTACGCCACGGACGTTTGTTTCGAGTAAGAAAATCGCCATCGGATTGCCGATCCGTCCGGGAAGCCGGAAATTTGAAAAACAGAGCCTGTTACGGAGAAAAATGGAAAATCTATCGAGTTTTCTCCGTGTCCTCCAAATTTTTCTCATTCGCGCCCAAGGGGAAATTCCACGCGCGCGAGCAGTCCCCCCGCGTCCGAGTCGAGCAGGCACACCGTCGCGCCATGCCGGCGCGCGATCGTCCTGACGATCGCCAGGCCCAGCCCCGCGCCCGATTCGCAGTCCCGGCGATAGAAGCGGTCGAACACGCGCTCGCGCTCTTCGGGCGGGATGCCCGGCCCGTCGTCGGCCACTTCGCAGTAGGCCGCCCCGTCGCGCGTTCCACAGGCGACGTCGATGCGGCCGCCTTCCGGCGCGTGGCGCAAGGCGTTGGCGATCAGGTTGTCGAGCAGGATTTTCAGGGCGTCGGCGTCGCCGGAGATCACCGCGTCTTCCTCGCTGTGCGACACACCCAGATCGATGCGGCGGGCGGCCGCCAGCGCGGAATGCCCGGCCACCGATTCGCGCGCCAGCCACGCCAGGCGGACCGGCGCGAACCGCGCCTCGGCGGCGCCGGGTTCCTGGCGGGCCAGGGTCAGCAGTTGCCGGACGCCGTGCGCCGCGCGCCGCAAGCCTTCCTTCATGTCGCCGAGCGCGGCGCGCCTTTCCGCGTCCGATTGCGCGCGCTCCACCAGTTGCGCCTGCAATTGCAGCGCGGCCAGCGGCGTGCGCAGCTCGTGCGCGGCATCGGCGACGAACGCCCGCTGGGCGTCGAGCGCCGTCTTCAGGCGTTCGAGCAGATCGTTCAGTGAATCGGCCAGGGGCTTGACTTCCTCGGGCGCTTCCTCGGCGGGGAGCGGATCGAGCCGGTCCGGCGTGCGCGTCCGGACCGAGCGGGCCAGCCGGTCCAATGGTCGCAGCCCCCATCCCACCAGACACCAGATCAGCAGTCCGAGTATCGGCAGCATGATGAGGAAAGGTTCGAGCGACTGCCAGGCGGCCTCCGCCGCCCGCCGGTCGCGCACGCGCATCGGCTGCGCCACGGCGATCGTCTGGCCGTGATACTGGATGGCATAGAGCCGCCAGGCCCCTTCCTTCGTCGCGGTCGTCGAATAGCCGAGCTGGGTGAGTTCCGGCAGGGCGTCGTGCGGACGCGAATAAAACATCGTCAGGCCGTCCCGATCCCATACGCGGATCACGTAATCGAGGTTCCCGTCGCCGGCCAGCCTCTCGGCCGAACCCTCGAAACGCTGGTCGCGCAGCGACAGGGCAATCTGCCGCAAATGGTAATCGAAGAGTTCGCCCGCTTCGTTCCACGCCGCCCGGTAAGTGGCCCAGCCCCCCAGGAGCATGGCCGCGCACAGCGCGCCCAGCAGCGCGACCAGAAGATTGCGGCGAATCGAGTTCATCTTTGAGGAAGCGGGTTGGCTATGGCGAAAGTCTATTTAACCACGGAGAGTGCGGAGAAAGGCAAGAACGAAAAACCTTGGCCACGGAGGGCGTTGAAAGAAAAATGTCGACCACGACGAACACGACAGACACGGCGAAAAGCAAGGAAAGCCCCGTCATTTCCTTGACAGGCGGGAATGACGGAATTTGCAGGCGTTCGATTCAAAAACGCGATGAATCGTTTTGCCGCGAAGACGAGCCGTGGACAATGCCGTGGCGCGGCGGGGCGAAGTCGACGAGGGCGCGGGCAAATCAGGAATGAAACAGACTCCGTGGCCAGGGTTTCACGCGCCGGAGTTCAGGATGACGGCGCTATTTTTTCGATGGTGTTCAACAATTGCCTAGCCCTGTCGCTGACCGGATGCGCTGGGTAACGCTCCAGCAGCGCCGCCAGGATCTGGCGCGCCGCGTCGTCGCGGCGCAGGTTTTCGCAAAGCGTTTGCGCGGCGAAAAAGTAGACGGCGGGGATTTCGCCGCTTCCACGGAAACGCTTGTCGAATCCCTTGACCAGCGACAGGGCCAGGGCGAAATCACGGCCTTGCCGCGCCGCTTCGGCCAAGCGCGGTATCTGCGCCGGTTCGTCGGGTTGAAAGGCGGGATCGCGTTCGCGCATTGCGTGGAACAGGCCGATCGCGTTCGACGCCAGGTCTTTTTTCAGCAACAGCGCCAGATAACGGCGCGCGTGCGACAGCAGGCGGTCTTTTTGGTCGGACAGTAACAGCAGTTTGTGATAGCGGTCGCGCGCGCCCACGTTTTCCGGATCGACGCGCCGCGCTTCATACGCCGCGTCCAGGGCCTGGTCGATCCGTCCGGAAACGATGAGATCGGCATACGAATCCGTCGCGCCGCTCGCGGCGGCCGCGCCGTTTCCCGTCCGGACGCCCTGTCTGGCTTGCTGGATTCGCACGCCGAGCAGATGGTGGTATTGATGGATGACGTAGCCCATCATGTTGAACATGATCAGCGTGAAATACATGGGGACGAAGGCTAATACCGGAAACCACGGCCACGGGGGAACGCGCGGCAGCAGCAAGGCCCGCAGCGTGAATTCGCTGGCCGACAACAGAAAGATGAACGCGGAAAGACCGAGATACGGCAGGCCGACGATCGTCATCATCCGTATCACGGTGAACGGATTGAGCGCCGCCCGGAAACTCCGCGTGACGGCCAGGATCATGATGACCGCCGGCGTGGACAGCGTGCCGTAGATCAGGGCCGCGCCGAGAAACAATCCTCCGGCGCGCTCGGCCAGTCCGGTGACGAGACCGATGACGGCGAAAACGCCATACAGTTTGTACGGCAGGCCGGCGCGGCCGGTATCGTCATAAACCACGTGTTCTTCGGGCGTCAGCAACCCCATTGCCGTCTGGTCCAGGGTTTCATGGGCGTACCGGATGAAAGCCAGCGAGACGCCGAAAAGCACGATCAGGAAATTGAACGGCAGCGGCGCCGGGACGATGAAAACGAGCCATGTCGCGCAGGACAGGAAAAGCATGTACAGCAAGGGTTCCGGATGCAACGGATAGAGGAAGAAGCGCGGCAGGCGCTGCCAGAACGGCGGAATATCCGGAACTTCCCGGGTTGGTTCGGGTAGCGGCGTCTGATTTCCTTTTCCGGATTCGCGCAATGCCCGGAGCCGTCGTTTTTTCCTGTTTTTTTCGATCCGTCCGCCGTCGCGTGGCCGGATCATCCGGTAGACTAACAAGCTTTTCCGGCGCCCGGCGGGCGGTCGGATTTTTCCATTACGTACCGGGTTTTTTTCATGGATCGCGCGTTCGATGTCCTGCGATTTTTCCCGTGGAGCGCCGCCGCGCCGGCGCGTTCGCGGGCGCGCGCGTTTTTGCCGGGCTTGCCGTAGTGCCTTCGCTCGCCGACGTTTTCTCCCCCGGCGGCGCGCTTGCCGCCGTCATCCCCGGCTATCGCCAGCGTCCGCAGCAGCTCGAAATGGCCGAGCGCGTCGCCGCGGCGATCGCCGGCAACCGGGTGCTCGTCGCCGAGGCCGGCACGGGCACCGGCAAGACCTTCGCGTATCTCGTGCCGGCCCTGCTTTCGGGCGGCAAGGTGATCGTTTCGACCGGCACCAGGAACTTGCAGGATCAGCTTTTTTCCAGGGACATCCCGACGGTGAAGAAGGCGCTCGGCGCGCCGGCGCGGGTGGCCCTGCTCAAGGGGCGCGCCAATTACGTCTGCCATCATCACCTCCAGCGCGCGCAGGACACCGGCCGTTTTTTCAGCCGCGAGGACGCGGCCGACGCGGCGCGCATCGCCCGCTTCGCCAAGCAGACGAAAACGGGCGACAAGGCCGAATGCGCCGCCGTGCCGGAAAATTCGCCGGTGTGGCCGATGGTCACGTCGACGCGCGAGAACTGCCTGGGGCAGGATTGCCCGCATCACAAGGAATGTTTCGTGCTCGCCGCGCGCCGCGACGCGTTGGCCGCCGATCTGGTGGTGGTCAACCATCATCTTTTTTTCGCCGACGTGATGCTGCGCGACGAAGGCGCGGCGGAATTGCTGCCGGCGTGCAACACGGTGATCCTCGACGAAGCGCACCAGTTGCCGGAAACGGCCAGTCTGTTCTTCGGCGACAACGTGTCCACGGCGCAGGCGGTCGATCTCGCGCGCGACGCGCGCGTGGAGGGCCTGGCCTCGGCGAGCGACTGCCTCGACCTGCCCGATCGCTGCGGCGCGGTCGAAAAGGCGGCGAAGGACTTGCGCCTGACGCTGCCGGTCGAGCCGGCGCGTTTTTCGCTCGCCCAGATTCGGGAACGCGCGGGTTTCGCCGACGGACTGGCCGGCCTGATTCGCGAGATCGACGCACTCGCCGCGCTGCTCGAAACGCAGGCGGAGCGCGCGGAGGGGCTGGAAGGCTGCTGGCGCCGCGCCGGCGAGCTGGCCGCCCGGCTGCGGCGCTGGCAGGGCGGAACGGGGCAGGAGGACGCGCGCGATTACGTGCGCTGGGGCGAAACCTACACCCACGCGCTCCAGTTGAACGCCACGCCGCTCGTCGTCGCCAACGTCATGCAGAAGCAGATGGGCGGCCATCCGCGCGCGTGGATATTCACCTCGGCGACGCTCGCCGTGCTAAAGGATTTCAGCCACTATTGCGCCGAAATGGGCCTCGCCGACGCCGAATCGGCCGCCTGGGACAGTCCCTTCGATTACCCGCGGCAGGCCCTGCTCTACGCGCCGACGGGCTTGCCCGATCCGAACGCCCACGCCTACGCCGAGGCCGTCGTCAGGGCGGCCTTTCCCGTCCTGCAAGCGAGCGGCGGCCGGGCGTTCTTCCTGTGCACCTCGCTGCGCGCCATGCGCCGCGTCCATGAACTGCTGCAAGATCGGCTGGAGCGCGCCGGCCTCGATCTGCCGCTCCTGCTCCAGGGCGAGGGCGGCAGAAACGAACTCCTGGAACGCTTCCGCCGCCTCGGCAACGCCATCCTCGTCGGCAGCCAGAGCTTCTGGGAAGGCGTCGACGTGCGCGGCGAGGCGCTGTCGCTGGTGGTCATCGACAAACTGCCGTTCGCGCCGCCGGACGACCCGGTGCTCTCGGCGCGCATCGAACGCATGAAGGCGGAAGGGCGCAACGCCTTCATGGACTACCAGTTGCCGCGCGCGGTCATCAACGTCAAACAGGGCGCGGGCCGGCTGATCCGCGACGAAACCGACCGCGGCGTACTGATGATCTGCGACCCGCGCCTGGTCGAAAAACACTACGGCAAACGCATCTGGCGCAGCCTGCCGCCGATGCGGCGCACGCGGGCGCTGGAAGAAGTGCTGGAGTTTTTCGGAGATTCCGCCCGCCGGGAAAAAAGCGGCTGACCTCCGGGGCGCGGTCATCGACGGCCGCCGGAGTTTTTCCAAAGATGCCTTCCGGAGCGTTTCCGGATCAGGCGATGACCTTTCCCTTTCTCCGTCGTTCCCTTGGCGAGCGGAAATCCGGTCCGCCGCTGCCCTCACCGCTTCCGTTCCCCTCGTTATTCCCGCTTGTCAAGGGAATGACGGCATTTCTGAGGAAAGCGGCTTGCGCACTGGCGCCAACCCGCGCGAAGCGCCATTCCAAAACCTCCCTCTTGAGGGATGGTGGCCCACGGCGAAGCCGTGGGCCGGAAGGAGTTGGTCGGTCGAAGGATCAAGACAGGAATCGGATTGCCCGAAACCCCGTCATCCCCTTGACAAGCCGGAATCCGGTTCGCCGTTGCTCTTGCCGCCTTCATCTCCCCCACCCCGTCATTCCCGCGCAAGCGGGAATCCAGGGCGGCGGGTGTGAAGCCAGCGGGCCTTCTGGATTCCCGCTTGCGCGGGAATGACGAGGACTGGCAGGTGATGACCCGCACCCCTGGATTCCCGCTTGCGCGGGAATGACGGAGGGGTTCTTTCGTCTGCCCCATGTTTCTTCGTGGCAGGCGTTGATCGGGGCCGGGCGCTTGACGAGCGCCCGGATAAACAGAAAGAGAGACGGGGAAATTTCTCCATCCGGAAAACGGATGGGGGATTTTCCCCGTCGCGCTTTTGATCGTAAAACCAGCTCCAGTTTGAAACCCCGCCCGAAAGGCGCGGGGCGAAAGCTGAAATCCCCGGCTTTCAGGCCGGGGTTTCGGCCGTGGCCGCCTGGAAGGAGCGCGAACCCCTTTCAGGTTCGCCCACGGCGACAGGCAACAACTACGAACCTGGAAGGGGTTTGCCCCCCTCCCAAATGGCTACGGTCGAACCCCCGGCCTTCCAGGCCGGGGGTTCAGCCTTCGCACCGCCCCGAAGGGCAGGGTTTCAAACCGGAGTCAGTTTTACGATGAATGTTTGTCGCAATCAGTCGCCGGCCGCCGCGCTCCGCGAAGTTTCTTTTCCTTCGCGGCCTTCCCGCTGCCCCCGCCGCCGCGCCGGGCGATACAATCAAGCCGTTCACGTATCGTTCCGTCGCCGACAATCCCGAAAAATGTCATCTTCCTCCACGAACGCCGCTCCCGCCGCCACGTCCCTCGCCGCCGCCATCGCCGCCGCCAACCGCGTCATTCTCGGCAAGGAATCCCAGGTGCGCCTGGCGCTCTCCTGCCTGCTGGCGCGCGGGCACTTGCTGATCGAGGATCTGCCCGGCGTCGGCAAGACGACGCTGGCCCAGACGCTGGCGCGCCTGCTCGGCCTGCATTTCTCGCGCATCCAGTTTACGAGCGACATGCTGCCCGCCGACGTCATCGGCGTTTCGATCTACGACCGCGAGCGCGGCGCGTTCCGCTTCCTTCCCGGCGCCATCTTCTCCCAGGTGCTGCTCGCCGACGAGATCAACCGGGCGACTCCGAAAACGCAAAGCGCGCTGCTCGAAGCCATGGAAGAGCGCCAGGTGACGGTCGACGGCGAGACCCGGCCCTTACCCGAACCGTTTTTCGTGATCGCCACGCAGAATCCGTCGACGCAGATCGGCACGTTTCCCCTGCCGGAATCCCAGCTCGACCGCTTTCTCCTGCGCGTCGAACTGGGCTACCCCGACCGCGCCGCCGAGCGCGAGCTGCTCGAAGAAGGCGGACGCCGCCACGCCTTGCCGGCGCTTGCCGCCCGCCTGGCGCCGGAACAAATCGTGCCGCTACAGGAAGCCGCCGGCGCCATCCATGCGTCGCCGGCCCTGCTCGACTACGTGCAGGCCCTGGTCGAGGCCACGCGAACTCATCCGCGCTTCGTGCACGGACTCAGCCCGCGCGCCGCGCTGGCCCTGCTCTCGGTCGCCCGCGCCTGGGCTTTTCTCGGCGGGCGGAAGATGGTCATGCCGGAAGACGTGCAGGCGGTGCTGCCGAGCGTCGCCTCGCATCGCCTGCAACTCGCGGACGGCAACGGCCACGCCCGCTCCGAGGACATCGCCGGGCTGATCCGCTCGGTTTCCGTCACGTGATGGCACCGAGGCAAAGATTCGCGCGATGGCTGTTCCGCCTGGGGCCTGACGAACGGCTGCCCGTCGTGCTGACGCAGCGGCGGATTTTCATCCTGCCCACGGGCGCGGGGCTGCTCTACGGCGTGGTGCTATGCACGATGCTGGTCGGCGCCATCAACTACAGCCTGAGCCTCGGCCACGCGCTGGTCTTCCTGCTCGCCGGGCTGGGCCTGGTCGCCATGGTGCACACCTTCCGTAACCTGCTGGGCCTTTCCATCACGCCCGGACGGGCGGAGCCGGTTTTCGCCGGGGAAACCGCGCATTTCACGCTGCACGTCGAAAATTCCTGGAAACACGCGCGCCGGGCGCTGGAACTGGCGATCGGCGAAAATCCGCCGGTCGCGCTGGACGTCCCGGCGGGCGAACGGGCCTCCGTCGTCGTTCCCTGCGCCGCCGCCCGCCGGGGACGCCTCGATCCGGGCCGCGTCACGCTTGCCTCGCGCTATCCGCTGGGCCTGTTCCGCGCCTGGAGCTACCCGCATCCGCCGCTCTCCTGCCTGGTCTACCCCAAGCCCCTGGCCGCGCCGTTGCCGCCGGCCTCGTCCGGCATGGAAGCCTCCGGCCGGCGGGGACACAGCGGCCAGGAAGACTTTTCCGGCCTGCGCGAACGCCAGCCGAACGATTCGCCGCGCCACATCGCCTGGAAAGCAGCGGCCCGCGGCATCGAACATGCCCCCCTGCTGGTCAAGCAATTCGACGGCGGCGCGGCGGAAGAACTGTGGCTCGACTGGCGCATGACGGCGCGCCTGCCGGACGTCGAAACACGGCTGTCGCTGCTGACCGGCTGGGTACTGGCCGCGGAACGGGAACGTATCCGCTACGGCCTGCGCCTGCCAAACCGCGCCATCGCCCCGGACTGCGGCCCCCCCCACCGCGACGCCTGCCTGGAAGCACTGGCCCTCCACGCCTGAAACCGAGTACCAGCCCCCGGCGGCGCGAACAAACGCCGCCGGCCGGAAGCCGAGAACTTTAACCACGGGGGGAACGGAGAACACGGAAGGTTTACCTCTTTCCTGAGTGAGGTGTCACGCTGAAGACGGGACGGAGGGAGTTTGGCGGTGAAATTTCCGGACGCGGTCTGGAAAAGCGGCCGCTCACCCGTGGCCGCCTCGCTTCTGCCGTTCCCGGCTTTCGCCCGGCGGCGCAAAACGCTATCCTAGGCGGGAGCGGTTGAACCACGGAGGGCGCGGAAAAACCAAAATTGCAATCAGCCACGACGAACATGGCGTGTACGACGAAAAGCAAAGAATTTCTGTTTTCGCCTTTCGTTGTGTTCATCGCGCCCGTCGTGGTCAAAGTTTTTGTCTTTTTCCGTGCTCTCCGTGGCCAATGACCGATTCAGCCCGACCTCGCCACCTCCAAAGGACATCGCCATGAACGAACGACAACTTTCCGCCGCCGGCATTCGCGCGGTCGATTCCAGAGAACTCTATCCCGACCATCACCTGCCGGACGACGCCGGCCTGCCGATGCTGCTCGTGGAAAACCCGCTCGGCCGCGCCGTCGTCGCCTTGCAGGGCGCGCACGTCATGGCCTTCCGGCCGGCGGGGAAGGACGAACTGCTGTGGGTTTCGCCGAAAACCCAACTGCGCGCGGGCGTGCCGATTCGCGGTGGCATTCCCCTGTGCCTGCCCTGGTTCGGCCCCGGACCGGCCGGCCAGGCGATGCACGGTTTCGCCCGGATCATGGAATGGACGGTCGTTGCCGCCGAACGCCTGGCGAACGGCGCGACGCGCCTCGCGCTCGAACTCGCGGGCGACGCGGCAACCAGCGTGGCGTGGCCGCACGCTTTCTCTTTCCGCCTGGAAATCGAAGCCGGCGCGACGCTGAAAATGAGTCTCGACGCGCAAAATCGCGGCGCCGACACCGCGCCGCTGGCGCTCGCCTTCCACACCTATTTCGCCGTCCCCGACGTCGCCGTGGCCCGCGTGGCCGGCCTCGACGGCACGACCTACATCGACAAGACGGACAATTTCGCGCGCAAGCCGCAGGCGGGTCAGGTAAAGATCGAAGCCACGACCGACCGCATTTATCTCGACGTCCCGCAGCGCCAGACGGTCATTGCCGGAGATCGCCGCGTCGAAATCGAATCCGGCGCCCGCTGCGCCGTCGTCTGGAACGCTTGGAACAACGACCGGAACATCCCCGACCTCGGCGAAGGCAACCACACCGGCTACCTGTGCGTCGAACGCGGCGACGTCGCTGACCACGCCGTGACCTTGCCGCCCGGCGGGAAACACCGGGTCTGGATGAGCATCGCCGGATGAACCGCCCGCGCCCCACACCGGCCCTCACCGGCCCGGCGTGGGCGTCCATGCAGGCGGCTCATGTGGATTTTAACGCCTGATTCGTCGAGAAAAATCAGTCCGCCTGGTTCAACCTTCGTCTGGAATTGACGTCATTGCTCACGGTGAAGGGCGATGTCTTCGCGCGCTCATTCGCTGGCCCGAAGTGTTTTTTCAAAGATAACCCCCCAGTTTTTCACCATATCGTGGATGGCGACCAACGAACACGATCCGTGAAAGTACTCTTACTCTTTCATTTCGCTCAAGGTCATCTCCACGTTCTTCTTCAACAGATCCGAGAGCCGCAACTTGGTCAAATGCAGCCTTCCGGTGACCTTGAGAACGCAGCGCGATCTGTTTCCCCTGTTTGTACCCGCGTACCCTCTTGCTGATGCTCGAGCAGGTGTAGCCGAAGATTTCAGATCACTACCGCCGACTGGCACGTCCTGACAGGTAGGCATTCACCGCGAGGGTACGTATCTCTTCACTGGTTTTCTTCATACAGGAAGATTACATCTTCTATCTATTTAACTTGCGATTCCCCGCGCTCTAGGCACGGGGTTGTTTATTGCTAATACTTTAACCGCCAAACTCCTTCCGTTACGCGGCCTGACCGTGTGACCCCCCTCAAGAGGGAAGCTTGGATTGCGGCACTTTGCGCCGGTAACTTCCATCGGCAGCCTTGGCCGGAAATAGCCTCGTCGCTCCGACGCAAGCCTGGAGTCCAGGGACCTTTTGGCCGTCGCGCTGGATACGGGCGTTCGCCGGTATGACGGTTTTTTTCATTCGCCAATGTGCTGTGTATCATTCCATTTCCGGATTGCCCGTGCCTTTGTCGACTTCGCCTTGCCGCGCTACCCGTGCTGTCCGCGGCCGTATTCGCGGCACGGGCGACTTGGAATTGGTGGGAATGGAGTCATTTCGCGGCTTCGTTGGTAACGTTTTTTCTGGATCGAAGAGGAAAGCACATGGAGTGGTGGTTGGCTTATATCGGTTTGGGGCTTTTCACCGGCTTCGCGGCGGGACTTTTGGGGATCGGCGGCGGCGTGGTCATGGTTCCGGTGCTGACCATGATGTTTACCGCGCAGGGCGGGGAACACGCCGGCGAAGCGCTGCACATGGCGCTCGGAACGTCGATGGCCACCATCCTGTTTACCTCGATTTCCAGCCTGCGCGCGCATCACCGGCACGGGGCCGTGCTCTGGGGCGTGGTCTTCCGGATCACGCCCGGCATTCTGTGCGGCACGCTGCTCGGTACCCTGCTCGCGTCCCACATTCCCATCCGGCCGCTGGCGATTTTTTTCGCCCTGTTCGTCTGCTTCACGGCCGCGCAGATGATCCTCAACCTCAAACCCAAGGCTTCGCGGGAACTGCCTGGAACGCCGGGCGTGGCCGGCGTTGGCGTCGTCATCGGCACGTTGTCCGCGCTGGTGGCCATCGGCGGCGGCGCGATGACCGTCCCTTTTCTTACCTGGTGCAACGTCAAGGTGCAAAACGCCATTGGCACCTCGTCCGCCGTGGGTTGTCCGATCGCCGTCGGCGGCGCCCTGGGTTACGTCTACAACGGCTGGAGCAACGCCATGCTGCCGCCCGGCAGTCTGGGTTACGTCTTTCTCCCCGCGCTGTTGTGGATGGTTCCGTTCAGCATGCTCGCCGCGCCGCTCGGCGCCCGGACGACCCACCGCCTGCCGGTCGTCGTCCTCAAGCGCATTTTCGCCTGCCTGCTGATCGTACTGGCCGGGCGGATGCTGTGGAAGCTGTTCGCGTGAGCCGGTAGATTTTGCATTCCGCCGTCACGCCCGCGCGTTTCGTACTTCTTGGTACAAGGAAAAGACGGCCAGGAGAATGATGCCGGCGGAAACCGGGCTTGCGCCGGGGAGGAGGCCGGAACCCGATATTCGCGCCGCATGAATCCGCGGTTACGTTCCACGGAATGTTCCAGTCGAGACGTCCGGCATTTCGGATTTCCGCAGTCGCGGGCGCGAAGAGCCGGTATCGTCTTGCCTCGAATTCGCCGGGAGAGTAGGATCGCAGGCTCATGGCGGGGTTTCGACCGTGCTTCGGCATCTGCTGCGTTTCATCGGCAATCAGCATCTCCGGTTGGAAAACGCCTCGAATTTTTACTCCCTGAAAGGTAAAATCATGTCCAACGAGAACAAACCCGTTTTCCCGGATTCGTCGAATCTGGACGCATGGAAAAAAGCCGCGTCGAAAAACGCGCCCGGCGGCGACGTCGCCAACATCAAGTGGATCACGCCCGAAGGCATCGCCGTCAAGGCCCTCTACACCAAGGCCGACGTGGCCGACCTGCCGTATGCGGATACGCTGCCCGGATTCCCGCCGTATGTGCGCGGCCCGCAAGCCACCATGTACGCCGGCCGCCCGTGGACCATCCGCCAGTACGCCGGCTTCTCCACGGCCGAGGATTCCAACGCCTTCTATCGCAAGGTGCTGGCCTCCGGCGGGCAAGGCGTCTCGGTCGCTTTCGACTTGGCGACGCACCGCGGCTATGACTCCGACAACTCCCGCGTCGTCGGCGACGTCGGCAAGGCCGGCGTGGCGATCGACTCGGTCGAGGACATGAAGATTCTGTTCAACGAGATTCCGCTCGGCAAGGTTTCCGTCTCGATGACCATGAATGGCGCGGTGCTGCCGATCCTCGCGGGCTACATCGTCGCCGCCGAGGAACAGGGCGTCGCCCAGAAGGACCTGAACGGCACGATCCAGAACGACATCCTGAAGGAGTTCATGGTCCGCAACACCTACATCTATCCGCCGGCGCCGTCGATGAAGATCGTCAGCGACATTTTCCGCTACACCTCGCAGAACATGCCGAAGTTCAACTCGATTTCGATCTCCGGCTACCACATCTCCGAGGCGGGCGCGAGCCAGGCGCTCGAACTGGCCTTCACGCTGGCCGACGGCATCGAATACGTCAAGGCGGGCATCGAAGCCGGCATGGACGTCGACGATTTCGCGGGCCGCCTGTCGTTCTTCTGGGCGTCCAGCATCAATTTCTACCTCGAAATCGCCAAGATGCGCGCCGCGCGCCTCCTGTGGCACCGCATCATGACGGACTTCGGCGCGAAGAGCGAAAAGTCGAAGATGCTGCGCACCCATACGCAGACCTCCGGCTGGTCGCTCACCGAGCAGGATCCGTACAACAACGTCATCCGCACGACGGTCGAGGCGCTGGCGGCCGTGTTCGGCGGCACCCAGTCGCTGCACACCAACTCGTTCGACGAAGCGATCGCGCTGCCGTCCGACACCTCGTCGCGCATCGCGCGCAACACGCAGGTCATCATCCAGGAAGAAACTCACATCTGTAACGTCGCCGATCCGTGGGCCGGTTCCTACCTGATGGAAAAACTGACCCAGGAAATGGCCGACAAGGCCTGGGAAATCATCGAAGAAGTCAAGAAGATGGGCGGCATGGTCAAGGCCATCGAATCGGGCTGGGCCAAGATGGAAATCGAAAAGTGCGCCGCCGAAACGCAGGCGCTCATCGATTCCGGCAAGAAAGTCATCGTCGGCGTCAACAAATACCGCCTCGCCAAGGAAGACCCGGTCGAAATCCTGGAAGTCGACAACGCGGCCGTGCGCGAATCGCAGATCGCCCGCCTCAAGAAAATCCGCGCCACGCGCGACGCCGCCGCCGTCCAGGCCGCGCTCGACGCGCTCACCGAATGCGCCAGGACCGGCCAGGGCAACCTGCTCGACCTCTCGATCAAGGCCGTGCGCCTGCGCGCCACGGTCGGCGAAATCTCGGACGCGCTGGAAAAGGTTTTCGGCCGTTTCCGCGCCAACAACCAGACCATTTCGGGTATCTACGGAGGCGTCGTGCAAGGCATCGAAACTTGGGAATCGATCAAGTCGGACATCGAAAAATTCGCCGCCGGACAAGGCCGCCGTCCGCGCATCATGATCGCCAAGCTCGGCCAGGACGGTCACGACCGTGGCGCGAAGGTCGTCGCCACGGCCTACGCCGACCTGGGCTTCGACATCGACGTCGGCCCGCTCTTCCAGACCCCGGAAGAGGCCGCCCGCCAGGCGATCGAAAACGACGTCCACGCCGTCGGCTGCTCCTCGCTCGCCGCCGGCCACAAGACGCTCGTGCCGCAGCTGATCGAGGCGCTCAAGGCCCAGGGCGCGAACGACATCATCGTCTTTGCCGGCGGCGTCATCCCGGCGCAGGACTATGACGCGCTGTTCGCCGCCGGCGCCAAGGCCGTCTTCGGCCCCGGCACGCGCATCGAGGATTCCGCCCGCAAGGTGCTGGAAGAAATCAAGAAAGTCGTCAAGTAAGTCTTTCCCTCCGGCGTCAAGTGCCGCCCTCTCCCGCGCGGGGGAGGGCGGTTTTGGGGGAACCCTGTCAGGCCGTGACCGAATCCATCCATTCACACCCGCGAGGGAATTTTCCGTAATGGACATCCCAAGGATATTCAACATCACGGAAAGCGCACACCGCATCCACAACCCGGTCACCCCCGAAAAGCTCGCCACGCTCGGCGCGGCATTGCGTCTGGAGCCGGGGGCGCGAGTGCTCGATCTCGGCAGCGGTTCGGGGGAGATGCTGTGCACTTGGGCGCGCGATTACGGCGCCGTCGGCGTCGGCATCGACATGAGCCGGTTGTTCACCGAGCAAGCGAAACGTCGCGCCGAAGAACTCGGCGTTGCTCATCAAGTCAGGTTTATTCATGGCGATGCAACGGGTTACGTTTCTGACGAGAAGGCCGACGTGGCCGCCTGCGTCGGCGCGACCTGGATTGGCGGCGGTGTCGCCGGCACCATCGAGCTTCTGGCGCGAAGCCTGCGCGCCGGTGGGATCATCCTCATCGGCGAACCCTACTGGCGTCGGTTGCCGCCGACGGAAGAAGTCGCCAAGAGGTGCCTTGCCGGCGCGATCTCCGACTTCCTCATGCTTCCAGAGCTTCTCGCGTCTTTCGGCCATCTTGGTTATGACGTCGTTGAAATGGTTCTGGCTGACCAGGATGGCTGGGACAGATACGAGGCAGCCAAATGGCTCACCATGCGCCGATGGCTTGAAGCCAATCCCGACGATGCGTTGGCGCAAGAAGTTCGATCTCAATTGACCTCGGAGCCTGAGCGCTACGCCGCCTATACGCGTGAATACTTGGGCTGGGGGATGTTCGCGCTGATGCGGCGGTGATGCGTCGGCGCAGGCAGTCCAACTGTAAAAGGAGTTTTATCCGATGGAAGCAAACGCCTCATCCCCGATCGAACTCGATGCCGTCGACCGGCAACTGGTCGACGGCGTCTTGGCCAAACAGCGGCGCGCGCTCGCCAAGACCATCACCCTCGTCGAATCGACCCGCGTCGACCATCTGCGGCGCGCGCAAAAAGTCATCGGCGCGCTGCTGCCGCATACGGGTAACGCGATTCGCGTCGGCATTTCCGGCGTGCCCGGCGCCGGCAAATCGACCTTCATCGAGGCGCTCGGCAACTACCTGATCGACCAGGGCCATCATCTCGCGGTGCTCGCGGTCGACCCCTCGTCATCGGTTTCCGGAGGCTCGATCCTCGGCGACAAGACGCGCATGGAGTCGCTTTGCCAGCGCATCGAAGCCTTCATTCGCCCCAGCCCCACGGCGGGATCGCTGGGCGGCGTCGCGGCCAAGACCCGCGAAGCCATGCTCGCCTGCGAGGCGGCCGGCTACGACGTGATCCTCGTCGAAACCGTCGGCGTCGGGCAGAGCGAAACCACCGTCGCCGGCATGGTCGACATCTTCACGCTGGTCCAGTTGCCGAACGCCGGCGACGACCTGCAAGCGATCAAGAAAGGCATCGTCGAGATCGCCGATCTCGTCGCCATCAACAAATCCGACATCGATCCCAAGGCCGCCGCCGTCGCCCGCGCGCAATGGAAGCAGGCGCTGCACATGCTGCGCCCGGCCTCGCCCAACTGGCGTCCGCCGGTCATCAACATTTCCGCGTTCAAAAAGGAAGGCATCGCCGAGTTCTGGAACGAGATCGAACTCTATCGCAAGGTCACCACGGGCAGCGGCGAATTCGAGGCCAAGCGCAAGAAACAGGCGCTCGACTGGATGTGGAGCCTGATCGAAACCGGTCTGCACACCCTGTTCAAGAACCACCCGCAAGTCCACACGGCCCTGCCGCGACTGACCCAGCAAGTCGCCACTGGCCAGACGACGCCGAACGCGGCGGCGCAATGTTTACTCGCTTATCTCGAAACGGGAGCGGTAGCGGACGTCGCATGACGCATCGTGAGCGGTGAAATTTCATAAATACTTGATGTTTCAAGGATCGGTGTCATGACGGCGCCGCAAGCCGAAAACCAGTCATGGAGCGCGGGCGTCCCGCCCGCAAAGCGGACGAAACAGGCGGGACGCCCGCGTTCCATGTTCCAGTCCGACCTGCCGCGCCCAAGCGCCTGGCTTCTTTTTCGACCGCCTGACTCCTTCTGATCCGTGGCTTCGCCGCAGACCACCTCTCTCAAGAAGGAGGCTTGTCCAAGGCGCTTCGCGTGAATCGAGATTGTCGCGCGAGCTACTTTCCTCAAGAGGAAAGCTTATCTTTGCACCGGGGTCCATGGACTGGATTCCCGCGTTCGCGGGAATGACGAGGAACTTGGGGGGATTGGGTGGGTTCTTTCTTGCCGTCTCGCGTCTTTGTCGAATGGAGCGCGGGCGTTTCGCCCGTAAAACGACCGATGCGGGCGGGACGTCCGTGCTCCATTTTCTGGCCTGGTCTGTCACGCGCCATTTCTTGGGCGTGGAGGGTGCCTTTCCTCTTCCGTCATTCCCGCGAAAGCGGGAATCCAGGGGGCATCGAATCACTCCGGCGCGGAGCGCCGCAAGCCAAGCCTCCCTCTTGAAGGAAGTGTCACGCCAAAAGCGGGACGGAAGGAGTTGGGCGGTCGGGTTTCAAACGCGGAGGAAGAAATGGCCGACGCTGCGTTTTTCTTCTTTTCGGGCGCTGCGGGGAATGGCGGCGGGCGCTGCTTCTTCGACCGCTGCCGCTTTCTCCGACTCGCGGCGTTGCCGCAGCCACCTCCATCGAGAGGGGGGTCAAGTCAGCAGCGTGGTTCGCGCCGGGGTAGGGTTTCGCCGGGGGTAGGCGAGGGCGCCGTTCGGAGCGGATGGTGTTCGTTGGTTGTTATCATCAGCTTGCGATTTTCCACGCTCTTGGCGCGGGGTCATTTCAAGAAAATGGCACACGTCGTGTGTTTGTCTCCCCAAGCCCAGCATTATTCTTGTGACGACACTGTCTGGCGCAAACCTAGCCCCTGCCCGTGCTGCCGAATCCGCCGGCGCCGCGCGTGCTGGCGGTGAAATCTTCGACGACGTTGAAAGCGGCCTGCGCTACCGGCACGATGACGAGTTGCGCCAAGCGGTCGAGCGGGTTGAGCGTGAAGTCTTCGCTGCCGCGATTCCATGTCGATACCATGATTTCGCCCTGATAGTCCGAATCGATCAGGCCGACCAGGTTGCCGAGCACGATGCCGTGCCTGTGCCCCAGGCCCGAACGCGGAAGAATCAGGGCCGCGAGGCTGGGATCGCCGATATGGATGGCCATACCGGCGGGAATCAGATGCGTTTCGCCGGGGCGGATCGTCAATGGTTTTTCGATGCAGGCGCGCAGGTCGAGTCCGGCCGAGCCGGACGTGGCGTATTGCGGCGGCGAATCTTTCAGGCGCGGATCGAGGATGCGCACGTCAATGCGGTGCATGGGTGGACTCCAGCAGGGCGGCGACGCGCGCGATCAATTGGCGCGCGAGCGCGAGTTTCGGGGCGGGCGTCAGGGTATGCTGGCCGCCGTCGTCGAACAGGATCAGCGCGTTCGTGTCGCCGCCGAAACCGTCCTGGACGAGATTGCCGACGATCAGCGGGATTTTTTTCGCGCGGCGTTTTTTTTCCGCGTATTCGGCGAGATTCCCGGTTTCGGCGGCGAAGCCCACGCACAAGGGCGGACGGGGAAGCGCGGCCACCTCGGCCAGGATGTCTGGATTTTCCACGAGTTCGATGACCAGGCGCGGCGCGGCGTCTTTCTTGATCTTTCGATCCGACGCGGTTTGGGGCCGGTAGTCGGCCACCGCGGCGACGCCGATGAACACGTCCTGCGCAGTGGCGCGTCGCATGACCTGCGCATACATTTCCAGGGCGGCGGTCACGTCGACGCGCGTCACGCCGCGCGGCGTCGGCAGGGATACCGGCCCGCAGACCAGGGTGACCTCGGCGCCGGCCTCGCGGGCGGCGCGCGCGACGGCAAAGCCCATCTTGCCGCTCGAAAGATTGGCGATGCCGCGCACCGGGTCGATGGCCTCGAAGGTCGGGCCGGCGGTCATCAGCACTTTCCTGCCCTTGAGCGGCTTGGGCTGGAAATGGGCGACCAGTTCCTCGACGATCTCCGCCGGTTCGAGCATGCGGCCGTCGCCGGTCTCGCCACAGGCCTGCCCGCCCTGGGCGGGACCGAGGACGCCGACGCCGTCGCCGATCAGCGTGGCGACGTTGCGTTGTGTCGCCGGGTGGCTCCACATCTGCCGGTTCATCGACGGCGCCACCAGCAGCGGGCAATCGCGCGCCAGGGTCAGCGTGGTCAGCAGGTCGCTGGCGACGCCGTGGGCCGCCTTGGCCAGATAATCGGCCGAGGCCGGGGCGACCAGCAGCACGTCGGCCTCGCGCGAAAGCCCGATGTGCGCCATGCCGTTGGCAACGCCGGTATCCCATAAGTCGGTAAACACCGGATTGCCGGAAAGCGCCTGGAAAGTCGTCGGGGTGACGAAATGCGTGGCCGCCTCGGTCATCGCCACCCGCACCGAGGCGCCCTGCCCGACCAGCAGGCGGACCAGCTCGGCCGCCTTGTAGGCGGCGATTCCGCCGGTAACGCCGAGCGTCACGCGCTTTCCTTCCAATTCCATACGAATTTTCCGCTAGAATTCCGCCCCATCATTCTAACCGAGATCGGCGTATGGCAATCACCGACTGGCCCGAGGAAGAGCGTCCGCGCGAGCGGTTGCTGACGCGCGGCGCGGCGACGCTGTCGGACGCCGAGCTGCTGGCCATTTTCCTGCGCGTCGGCGTGAAAGGAAAAAGCGCCGTGGACCTGGCGCGAGAGCTGATCGGCCGCTTCGGCGGGCTGAACCGGCTGTTCGCCGCCAGTCAGGCGGAGTTCTCGGCCACCCCCGGCATGGGGGCCGCGAAATACGCCCAACTGCAAGCGGTGCTGGAAATGGCCCGGCGCGCGTTGAGCGAAGATCTGCGGGAAAGGGATGCGTTTTCCAACCCGGCGGCGGTGCGCGACTATTTGCGCCTCAATCTGGTCGGCCTGGCGCACGAAGTGTTTTTCGCCCTGTGGCTGGACGCGCGGCATCGCCTGCTGGTCGCCGAGGAACTGTTCCACGGCAGTCTGCTGGAAACCAGCGTCTATCCGCGCGAGGTGGTCAAGCGGGCGCTGGCGCTCAACGCGGCGGCGGCGGTATTCGCGCACAACCACCCATCGGGAACGGCCGAGCCTTCCCCGTCCGACGAGGCGCTGACCCGCACACTGCGGCAGGCGCTCTCGCTCGTCGACGTCAAGGTGCTCGACCATTTCATCGTCGCCGGGCAGGGCGAGCCGCTGTCTTTTGCCGAGCGCGGACTGCTGTAGACGCCAGGGCGTTTCGCGGCCGGATACAAAATGCCGCAGATACTCTGGAGCGGTTCCGGTTCAATCTCCTGCGTCATGTGAAAGGCGAAAAAGCGAACGCCATGCGGGGCGGATGATATTCGCCTCCGCCAAATCCGCTGGCGCGAAACGCCGCACGAAAAATCTCCCTCCTTGGGAAGGTATCGCGCCGAAAGCGCGACGGAGGGAGTTTGGCGGCGGTGTTTCCGAACGCGGCTGGGAAAACAACCGCCCAGTTCCTGACTCGACGGCTTGGCTCTTTCCTTGGTGGCCGACTCCTTCCGGCTCGCGGCGCTTTGCGCCGGAAGGCACCTCCTGGATTCCCGCTTTCGCGGGAATGACGACATTCTTGGGAAAGGTGGCTTGCACGACAGTCTCGGCTCGCGCGCAGCACGCTGACTAAAAGCCTTCCTCTTGAGAGAGATGGCCCGCAGCGATGCTGCGGGCCGGAGGGAGTCGGGCGGTCGAGGAAGGAGCCGCGACTTGAGCCTCCGCACGACCTGCCCAGCCGGAACGCCTTCGGAATGGCTGGATTCGCGCTTTGCCGCAATCCGGCTTACGGACCATTTTTCCGCCGCTGTCCTGGGGCTGGTTTTCATCGGTATGACGAGTATTTTCTTTCGTTTTTCGCCGTGTTCGCCGTGGTTGACCGCTTTTCGCCTTTCTCCGCGCCCGCCGAGGTTCATCGGCAGGCCAGGCGCACGGGGATGCGTTGCGCGCCGAAGGGTTTGCCGAATTTTCCGTAATGGCCGGCGATCTTTGTTCCGCAGTGCGGGCAGCGGCCGTTTTCGGGCAGGTCGCAGGCGCGGATCGCGTACCCGTCTCGCACGATCAGCGCGGCGTGGCATTCGGGGCAGAACGTCGCGCCGCCTTCGGTGTCGCGCACGTTGCCGGTATAGACGTAACGCAAGCCGGCGTCCATGGCGATGCGGCGGGCCAGTGTCAGCGTCGAGGGTGGCGTGGGCGGCAGAGCGTCCAGTTTCCAGGCCGGGTGGAAGGCGGAAAAATGCAGCGGCACGTCCGGCCCCAGTTCGTCGGCCACCCAGCGCGCGAGCGCCTCGATTTCCGCCGTCGAATCGTTGCGCCCCGGAATCAGCAGCGTGGTGATTTCGAGCCAGCAGCCGGTGCCGTGGCGGACGTAGGCCAGCGTGTCGAGCACCGGCCTCAGGCGGCCGCCGCACAGCCGGGCGTAGAAGGCGTCGGTAAACGCCTTGAGGTCGATGTTGGCGGCGTCCATCGCGGCGAAGAATTCGCGGGCGGGCTGGGGGTGGATGTAGCCGGCGGTGACGGCCACGGTCTTGACGCCGCGCTGGCGGCAGGCTTGGGCGGCGTCGATGGCGTACTCGGCGAAAACGACCGGATCGTTGTAGGTGAAGGCCACGGAGTGCGCGCCGTATGCCAGCGCCGCGCCGGCGATGCCGTCCGGACTGGCGGCGTCCATCAGGCGATCCATGTCCTTCGAGCGCGAGATGTCCCAGTTCTGGCAGAACTTGCAGGCGAGATTGCAGCCGGCCGTGCCGAAGGAGAGCGCCGACGAACCCGGATGGAAGTGGTTGAGCGGTTTTTTCTCGATCGGATCGATGCAAAAGCCCGACGAGCGCCCATAGGTGGTCAGGATCATCCGATCCCCGGCGTTCTGGCGCACGAAGCAGGCGCCACGCTGGTTCGCCTGGAGCTTGCAGTCGCGCGGGCAAAGATCGCACTGGAGGCGCGCGCCCTCGCCCGGTTCGGCGGGAAGGGGATGCCACCAGCGGGCCGGATGGGCGGATTCGGGAGGTTTCATGGTCTGTGGAATGCGGTTCGCGGGTTGGAACCGGGGCTTTCAGGATGATTCCTTCCATTTTTGCACGCCGTAGCGGGAAAGCGCCAGCTGCGGACTCCAGAAATTCGCCCGCAACCCGGCCTTGAGCTTGAGATTTTCGAGGAACAGCCTCGGCGTGGGCAGAGATTCCCAGACTTGCGGCAGGAAAGTGGCGCGATGACGGCCGGCGCGCAGGATCAATCCGTCGATGCCCGGACGCAGTTGGGCGAGCGCGTCGGCTTCGTCGGCGAAACGCAGCGCGCGCGGCGCGTCGAGCAGGGAAACCTCGATCCGCGTCCGCTCCAGTTCGTCCTGCCGCAGCGGCGCGAAACGCGGATCGCGGAAGGCCGCCGCGAGCGCGTTTTCGGCGACGTCCGCGGACAACGGCCGGTACGCTTCGAGGCTGCCGATACAGCCGCGCAGCAGTCCCTTCTGCGTCAGCGTAACGAAGGTGGCGGCCGGTTGGGCCAGATCCGGATGCGACGCGGCCGCGCGCGGCGGCATCCCGAATTTCTTTTCGATGGCGTTGCGGGCCAGGGTGAGCAGCGTGTCGCCCAGGGAATCAATGGACATGGCGGCGTTCTTCCCGTTGCGTTTCAAAAAAGGCAAAGGCTCCGTAGCCGACGACCTGCCGGCGGTCTCCCGCCGTATCGCCCGAATTGCGCAAATCCAGCCGCCGGACCCGCAATCCGCGCTCGCGCGCCGCCAGCAGCAGGCCGTTGACCGGCGTGGCGCCGCAAGCCTGGCGGTGGTCGATCGCCGGGTCGAGCGCGACGATCCGGCGGGCCGTTTCGGCGTCGGTTCGCACCGCGTCCGCGTAGGGCAGGTAGTGCGACAGATCCGAACTGACCACGATCAGCGTTTCATCGCCGCCCCACAGACGGCCGATCGCCTCGGCCACGGCCTTCGGAGACGCCTCGCCGACCGCCAGCGGCAACAGGGAAAATTCGCCGAGAACGGCCTGCAAGAACGGAATCTCGACTTCCAGCGAATGTTCCTGCCGGTGCGCATCGGCGCTGACGACGACCTGCGGCAGACCGCGCAGCGCGGCGACCGCCGCCGTATCGACCGGCACGCGCCCCAAGGGCGTGGCGAAGGCGTCGCAATCCGGCAGCGCCAGCCCGCGCACGGCGACGCGGTGCGCCGGGCCAAGCAGCGCGACGCGGCGGATCGCGTCGCCGCGCCCCGCCAGCGTGGCGAAGCCGCTGGCGGCGATCGGCCCGGAATAGACGTACCCGGCGTGCGGAACGACGAGCGCCTTCGGACATTCCTCCGCCACCTCCCCGGCATCCGCGAGCAAAGCCGCGATCTCGCGCCGCAACCGCTCCGGTGAATCGGGATAAAACCTTCCGGCAACGGCGGCGGGACGGCAACGTAGATTCATGGTGAAGCTCCTTTCACCTCACTATAGAGCGACTGGACAAAAAAAGCGTCAACCACGGCGAATGCGGAGAAAGGCGAAAATCTTTCACACACGGAGAACACGGAAAAAGCCAGAGGCAAAAAGCGAACCAGCAACTAATTAGCGACAGGCATTCATGCCTGTCGCTGTGAACGAACTTGGAAGGGGTTTGCACCCCTCCCAAGTAGCTACGGTCGAAACCCCGGCCTTCCAGGCCGGGGTTCC
>JAIRPF010000094.1 GCA_031257115.1 Accumulibacter sp. | reverse complement strand
ATGCGCGCGCCAAAGGGCAATACGGCTTCCTCATGCCCCTTGCTGACGTACTTCGAGATGTAGCTCACCGCATGGCGCGCCCACTCCATGCGAGTCATGCTCCGAAATGTGGCGGGCGTTCCATTGCGCATCGACTCGGTACGTCAAGGTCAGCATGGCCGGACGCCAACGGCTTTTCTGTTGAACGTGCAAGCGCGCGCCGGTCAGGACACGGCGGCGCATCCGGCGCAGCCGCGTTACCTTCGGAGGATCAAGACGCATGGCGCGAGGAAAGGGGCTTTGCGGAAGCGTCAGCGGCCCAGTGGCATTGAGCGTTCCATTTGTTTGAAAAGAGACAAGCCCAGTACTACAGGAAGGAGCATCCTGCACAGCTTGTGCATACTCGAAGGCCGCAATCCCGGCCTCGTTTGGCTGTGGGGTGGCCGCTGACGCGGCCATCCCCGCAGCCAGTCCGAGGCCGACCATTCTTTCTTGCAGATGCGAAGAGGGCAAAAGAGAGTTCATACCCCTGACTGTAGGGGTTTTAACCCCCCCTTGCCAAGGGTATTTATTATCCTTTATGCGAGTTCTCGTCTTTGCGCCTTCAACTCTTCGCTTTTGATGTCGCCACTGACCGCTTTCCAGAAATTACCGATTTTTTTGGCGATTCGATACCCGAGAGCACGCTCGGCACTTGGACCTTCTTCCGGGAAGAACTCTCGGATAATGATTCCGAGAATTTCCTCATATTTGCGGATCGTTCGCTTGTTATGGACGAGAACAAGCGGTTTCCATCCTACGTGATCGAGCAAATGCAACATACCGAGCGCTGCTTCCAGTTCGTCGATTTGACCATGAAAGCGCGCAATGGCTTCTCTTCCCACTTTGTGAAGCTGTTCGATGCGTTCTTGGTTGAAAGGGGCCAGTCTGTGACGGTTTTTCTGGATGTGCGCCTCTGTCAGTACCTCCTTCCGAAGGGGTAATAATATCCCATGAAGCGGTAATTATCAACCTTTCCTCTCCGAACCTACGCGCTTCGCTTGTTCCTCCGACGACCCGCGCACAAGAAACCGCGCGCCTGCTCGTCGGAGGCCGAGTTCTTTTTCAAAGCCAAAGAATCAAAATAGGTGTAGTCAGCTTTGCGCCTCTACTATCCTTGACGTGTCATGATTGTGACTTGACATGATGGATCCTGCTGTGGAAAGCGTTTTAAGTGATTGATTAATCAAGGTAATTCTATCTATTTACGGCCTACGAACCAATGGGTCGGGCGTTCGAATCGCTCCGGGCGCGCCAATAAAATCAAGCACTTAGGCCAATCGAAAGATTGGCTTTTTTGTTTTTGCGCTCCGGGGGAGCTGTAGGGGTAACAAAAAATCGGCACTAGGCTTCTGAAAGCCATCTTCCCCGTCCCCCGGAAGCTTCCATCGTCCCTTGGTCGCCGCCGCATGACGTAGTAGCTTTTCCCGCTCCCGGCTAAAAAATTGATCGCCCCCCTCCCTCGAAAATCCCGGCCACGTTTTCAAACTTTCGGAATCGGGCAATATCAACGCAAAATTGCGTTCGATAGCGTTGCCGACATTGCGGCGCGGAGCGCGCTGACCAAAAGCTTTCCTCAGGAGAGATGCTTTGATATTAGAGGACGAACTGGGTTCAGACGATCAAAGGAATGGCGATTCCTGTTCATCCGCGTTTGGAAATTCCACCGCCTGACTCCTTCCGACTCGCGCTGTCGCGCGAGCCACCTCCCTTTTGAGGAAAGCGGTTTGCGCGGTAGTCCCGGCTCGCTGGTTGCTTTCCAACGCCCGGCGCATGGTCCCCCCCCACCCGCGCGGGCTTCGTCCGTTCCGGGGCGGCAACGCCGTGAAAAGCGGCTCACCGGGCGGAAATTTCCCGCAGTCCGCCGATGCGTTGCCCCGGGCCGATTCCCTTTGCCGCGAACCAGCCGCGGTTCATTTCCAGCGCGAAGCGCGCCGGCGCGCCGGCGCAATGGTTGTCTTCCGTTTGCGGTTCCATGTCTTCGATGTTCAGGATTTTTCCCTGTTCGTCGAGAAAGGCCACGGAGAGCGGCAGGAAGGTGTTGCGCATCCACATGCAATAGCGTTCCGCGCGCGGAAAGACGAACAGCATCCCCCGGTTGGGCGGCAAACTTTTTCTGTGCATCAAGCCCTGCATGCGCGAGGCGTTGTCGGCGGCGACTTCCGCTTCGATGCGGTGGAGGTTCGCGCTCAGTTCGATCAGCGGCGTCTGCGCCTGGGCCGGCGCGGCAAGGATGGACAGGACGATGCCCGGCATGACTGTGGATCGAAACATTCCAGCTCCTGAAAATTGTGTCGTGATCGGCTCTTGCCTGCCGCGCCCCGGTTTTTCGCCGCGTCCGCGCCGGAGAGCTTATTTTGCTTCCATTTCCATGAGCGGCCGTTCGGCGGTTCCGTAAAAACGCAGGAAGCGGCCTTGCTGCTTCCAGCCGCGCGTGTCTCCCAGCGCCTTCATGAAAGCGCCCTCGACGGTCTCCCTGCCCGGAAGGCAGGCGCGGCGGGTGGATGCCAGGGCGGCGAATTCGATCCGGTCGCCGGTCTGGCGATATTGGCCGAAAAAGCGATTGCAGCCGTTGGAACCCGTGACGCGCCCTTCTTGGGCCAGGCGCAGATGGGCCGGTTCCGGTTCCGCCCGCGCTTCGGCGGGAATCTCCCGTCCGTCCAGGCGGACGAGCCGCCAGGTGGTGTCCATGAGAGGCGGCGGCGCTTCCGTTTTCGGCGTTTGGGCGCACGCCGTGACGAGGGCGAATAGGGAGAGGACGAGAAAGGAACGGAGCATGGCGAAATTCCCTCGTGGTGATGTGAAGACGGGCCGCCGGGCGGCGGCGATCGGGATTCCAGAAATTATATCCCGGTATCGGGCGGGAAATGCCGTGGGAATCGCCCTTGGTCGATGCCCCGGCCCGTCAATCTTCCTCGACGAACACTTCCTCGCGCTTTTTCCGGATGGCCGGCAGCGCGATGGCGGCCATCAGGGCGAAGGCGGCGGCAATCATGGCCGCGGCGATCGGGCGGGCGATGAAAATGCTCCAGTCGCCGCGGGCCATCAGCAGCGAGCGGCGCAGGTTTTCCTCCATCATCGGCCCAAGGATGAAGCCGAGAAGCAGTGGCGCGGGTTCCAGGCCGAGCTTGTGGAAGAGGTAGCCGATGACGGCGAAGGCGGCGGCGAGGTAGACGTCGAAGGCGCTGTTCGACAGCGAATACACGCCGATCGCGCAGAACGCCATGATCGCCGGAAAAAGGAAGCGGTAGGGCACCGTCAGCAGCTTGACCCAGATGCCGATCAGCGGCAGGTTGAGGATCACCAGCATCAGGTTGCCGACCCACATCGAGGTAATCAGCCCCCAGAACAGCGCCGGATTGCTGGTCATGACCTGCGGGCCGGGCTGGATGCCCATCAGCGTCATGGCGCCGATCATCAGGGCCATGACCGCGCTGGTCGGGATGCCGAGCGTGAGCATCGGGATGAAGGCGGTCTGCGCGCCGGCGTTGTTGGCCGATTCCGGCCCGGCGACGCCCTGGATCGCGCCCTTGCCGAATTCTTCCGGATGCTTCGCCAGTTTCTTTTCCAGCGAATACGAGGCAAACGACGCCAGGATCGGCCCCGCGCCGGGGAGCACGCCCAGCACGCAGCCGAGGAGCGTCCCGCGCGCCGCCGCCGGCGATGCCTCGCGGAAATCCCGCTTGCTCGGCCACAGGCCGGTCACGCTCTTGACGAAAACTTCGCGGCGGTCCGCCGGCTTGCCCAGATTGGCGACGATTTCGCCGAAGCTGAACACGCCCATGGCGACGATCACGAAATTGATGCCGTCCATCAGTTCGGGAACGTCGAAGGAAAAGCGCGGCACCGCCGTGATGGTATCCGTGTTGACCTGTCCGAGCAGGAGTCCCAGGATGACCATGGCCAGCGCCTTGACGAGCGATCCGGAGGCCAGCACGATGGCGCCGACGAGGCCCAGGAACATCAGCGCGAAGTATTCGGGCGCGCCGAACTCGAACGCCAGCGCGGCGAGCGGCGGCGCGAAGGCCGCGACGACCAGCGTGCCGATCGTGCCGGCAAAAAAGGAACCGAGCGCGGAAGTCGCCAGCGCGACGCCGGCGCGTCCCCTGCGCGCCATCTGGTAGCCGTCGAGCGCCGTGACCACCGAGGACGCTTCGCCGGGCACGTTGATCAGGATGGCCGTGGTCGAGCCGCCGTACTGGGCGCCGTAGAAAACGCCGGCGAGCATGATGAGCGCCGATGTCGGCTCCAGCGTATACATCGAGGGCAGCAGCATGGCGATGGTGGCGATCGGCCCCAGGCCGGGAAGGACGCCGACCAGCGTGCCGAGCAGGGCGCCGACGAAGGCGTATCCCAGATTGACCAGCGAGAGCGAGGTCTGGAATCCGAGAAGGAGATTGTCGAGCAGGGCCATGACGAGCCTTTCGAATTGCCGTTCCAGGTCAGGCCGGCCACAGCGGAATGTTCAATTCCAGTCCGTAAATGAAGACCGCATACGACAGAACGGTCAGAACGAAGGCGTTGAGAAGGGCGTCCCTCCAGCGGAATTCGCTTCCGCCGGCCGAGGTGATGACGATCATGGCCGGAAAGCTGGCCAGAAAGCCGAGGCGGGGCAGGAAATAACCGAAAAACGCCAGCGCGCCGACGACGCAGATCAGCGGGCGCCAGGGAATCGCGCCGATCGGGTCGCCGTCCTTGCTTTTCCGGGAGAATGCCCCGGACAGTATGGCGAGGCCGAGGACGGCCAGGATGACGCCCAGGCCGAAAGGAAAATAACCCGGCCCGGGCCGGGTCGAATCGCCGAAGCCGTAATTCGTCGATCCGACGGCGAACAAGACCCCGACGGCAACCAACAGCGCCCCGGAAACAAAATCCTTCTGACTCTTTATTTTCATTAATGCCCTTACATTTGCGCCCAGCGCGCAAAACTCCCGCCGTATTGCCGGAAACCGGATAACCCGTGAAATGCCAGCGCGTATTCTGCCAGTTCACCGGCCCCGGTGGTACCGGTAGGACGCCAGCGTTGCGCAATTTCCCTTGGCGGCGGCGTCATGTCGTGCTTTCCCGGCGAAACTTGGCGCGTTCGCGGACAGATTGATTACATATTCGCAAGTGATTTTGGCGCTGATCAGAGCGGCCTATGCGGCCGTAAATCTCAAAAAATCCAAAAATTTTCTCAGCTGCCTTGCGGCAGTATGACTATTATCTTACACTAGGGTTTATGTCAATTAAAAAATAACCCCAAAATGGTATTATAACGATCGAGTTTTTCATCGATTGAAAGGGGAAGTATGACGGATACACCAATACTCAATTCTCGGGCATCCGCTTTCCGGACCGCTATTGACCGGTTCCTAGAGAAAAACGGCGCCTGTCTCGACAATGCCGAGCAGAAGGTAAAAAAACTTCTGGCCGCTACCCATGTGCTGAAAGCGACACATCCACAGGCGGGGAGAGGCTATGACCTGGCAGAATGCAATCTTCGTGTGCGTCCAGCGGAGTTGCCGCGACGGGTCGAAATCGGAACACATTTGCTTGAAGAACCGTTTACAAGCGATGTTGCTGTAGGTGATGCCGCGGCACTACCCCCGTGCCAGTTTTTCAAGCTAAAAGTAGACGGTCTTCGCCTTCTTGACTGGTTTCTACAAGACGATGCCGATTTGCGGGCTATTCTAAACGATTACTGAAGCCGCCATATTCAAGGAGCTGGTACGTTCGCCCTCGATCCTGAAATCGCACGAGAAAGCCAAGCAAGTCTATTGGTGTCGATCAGGCGAGCCGGCGGACGACGCGGGCTTTCACCTGCTGGAACCGCTTTTTCCCAG
>JAIRPF010000091.1 GCA_031257115.1 Accumulibacter sp. | reverse complement strand
CCGGAGGAGGTGAAAGCGTTGACCGCCGTGAAAAGTGGGACATGAAACGTAAAACGTGATAAAACTGAGCAATTCGTGTCGTGTCCAATTTCTGTCCTCTGTCCTTTGCCCCTGACATGTTGAAAAAATCCGAAGTCCTGGCCCTGTGCCGGGCCGAGCATGGCGATCCGTTCGCGGCGCTCGGTATGCACGGCGACGGCAAGGGACGGCTGTGGTTGCGCGCGTTGCTGCCGGGCGCGGAAGCCGTGTCGGTCATCGACGCCGCCAGCGGGGCCGAGGTGGTGTCGCTCGCCCAGCGCAAGATCGCCGATCTCGGCGGGGCGTCGGGATTCTTCGAGGCGGCGCTGCCGGGGGACGGGAAACCGTTTCCGTACCGGCTGCGGATCGTCTGGCCCGGCGGCGCGCTGGAGACCGCCGATCCCTATGCTTTTCCGCCGATCCTCGGCGATCTCGACGTCTGGCTGCTGGCGGAAGGATCGCACCTGCGGCCGTTCGAGCGTTTAGGGGCGCATCTCCGCGAAATCGACGGCATCCAGGGCGCGTCGTTCGCCGTCTGGGCGCCGGACGCGCGGCGCGTGTCCGTCGTCGGCGATTTCAACGCCTGGGACGGCCGCCGCCATCCGATGCGCCTGCGCCGCGAATGCGGCGTCTGGGAGATTTTCATTCCCGGCGTCGAAGCCGGCGCCTGCTACAAATACGAGATCCTCGGCAAGGAGGGCCATCTCCTGCCGCTCAAGGCCGACCCCTACGGTTTCGCCGCCGAGCTGCGCCCGTCGACCGCCTCGGTCGTCTACGCGCCGCCGCTGGCCGGAAAACGCCAGATCATCGGCGCGGGCAGCCGGCTGGACGCGCCGGTTTCCATCTACGAAGTCCATCCCGGTTCTTGGCGGCGCGGCGAAAACGGCGGCTTTCCCGATTGGCGGCGTCTCGCCGAAACGCTGATTCCCTACGCCGCGGATCTGGGGTTCACGCACCTCGAACTCATGCCGGTCTCGGAACATCCGCTCGACGGCTCCTGGGGCTATCAGCCGCTGGGCCTGTACGCGCCGACCGCGCGCTTCGGGTCGCCGGACGGCTTCCGCGATTTCGTCGCGGCCTGCCATCGCGCCGGCCTCGACGTCATCGTCGACTGGGTTCCGGCGCATTTTCCCAGCGACGAACACGGCCTCGCCCGCTTCGACGGCGACTGCCTGTACGAACACGCCGACCCGCGCGAAGGCAGGCATCGGGATTGGGGCACGCTGATCTACAACTATGGCCGGCGCGAAGTGTTCAACTATCTCGTCGGCAACGCCCTGTTCTGGATCGAGCGGTACGGCGTCGACGGCCTGCGCGTCGACGCGGTCGCCTCGATGCTCTACCGCGACTACAGCCGTGGACAGGGGGAGTGGATTCCCAATGTTTTCGGCGGCCGCGAGAATCTCGAAGCGGTGCATTTCCTGCGCCGCGTCAACGAAATCCTCGGACAGGAATGCCCCGGCGCCGCCACCTATGCCGAAGAATCCACCGCCTGGCCGGCGGTGACCCGTCCGCCGTCGACGGGCGGGCTGGGTTTCCATTTCAAGTGGAACATGGGCTGGATGCACGACGTGCTCGATTACATGCGGCGCGATCCGATCCACCGCCGCTATCACCACGATCAGTTGACCTTCGGCCTGCTCTACGCCTTTTCCGAAAACTTCGTGCTGCCGCTTTCGCACGACGAAGTCGTACACGGCAAAGGCTCGCTGCTCGGCAAGATGCCCGGCGACCATTGGCAGAAATTCGCCAATCTGCGCGCGCTCTACGGTTTCATGTGGGCGCATCCGGGCAAGAAGCTCCTGTTCATGGGCGGCGAATTCGCCCAATGGAACGAGTGGAACGAGGCCGCTTCGCTCGACTGGAACCTGCTCGATTTCCCGCCGCACGCCGGTATGCAGGCGCTGATCCGCGACCTGAACCGGCTTTACCGCGAGACTCCGGCGCTCCACGAAATAGACTTCACTCCGGACGGTTTCGAGTGGATTTCGGCCAACGACACGGACAATTCGGTCATCGCCTTCCTGCGCCGCGGCAGGGACGCCTCGCGCGCGATGCTCTGCGTGTGCAATTTCACGCCCGTCGCGCGCCACGGCTACCGCATCGGCGCGCCGGGGCCGGGCAGTTACCGCGAACGGCTCAACACCGATTCGCGCTACTACGGCGGCGGCGACGTGGGCAACGAATTGGGCATGGTCGACGCCGACCGGATTCCCTGGCATGGGCGGGAGTGGTCGGTTTCGCTTACCCTGCCGCCGCTGGCGGCGGTTTACCTCGAATGGGAGCGATAATCGGGCGCGGCGGCGGGGCGATCCTGGCCGAATTCACAAAAATCGTATTTCACAAGGAGCTTGATTCATGACCGTGATGCAGGAAGCCGTCCAGGCGGCGCTCGGAAATTTCATCGATCCAAACACGCAAAAAGACTATGTCTCGACGCGCGCGCTCAAGAATCTCAAAGTCGAAGGCGGGCAGGTGTCCTTCGACGTCGAACTGGGGTATCCCGCCGGGACGCAGATCGAATCGATCCGCGCGGCGCTGATCGAGGCCGCGCGCGCCGTGCCAGGCGTGACCGGCGTCGCCGCGAACGTCGCGGTGAAGATCGTGGCGCACGCCGTGCAGCGCAACCTGAAACCGCTGCCGGGCGTGAAGAACATCATCGCCGTGGCGTCCGGCAAGGGCGGCGTCGGCAAAAGCACCACGGCGGTCAATCTGGCGCTGGCGCTGTCGGGCGAGGGCGCCAGCGTCGGCCTGCTCGACGCCGACATCTACGGCCCGTCGGTGCCGCAGATGCTCGGCCTGACCGGCCAGCGGCCGGAATCGGCGGACGGCAAATCCATGGAGCCTATGCGGGCGTTCGGCTTGCAGACCATGTCGATCGGCTTCCTGGTCGACATCGACTCGCCGATGGTCTGGCGCGGCCCGATGGTCACGCAGGCCCTGGGACAACTGCTTGACCAGACGCAGTGGCGCGATCTCGATTATCTCGTCGTCGACATGCCGCCGGGAACCGGCGACGCGCAGCTCACGCTGGCGCAGAAAGTGCCGGTGACCGGCGCGCTGATCGTCACGACGCCGCAGGACATCGCGCTGATCGACGCGCGCAAGGGTTTCAGGATGTTCGAAAAGGTCGGCGTTCCCATCCTGGGCCTCGTCGAAAACATGAGCATCCACGTCTGTTCCCGGTGCGGCCACGAAGAGCGCATTTTCGGCGAAGGCGGCGCGGAGCGCATGGCGCGGGATTACGGCGTCGAGGTGCTCGGCGCGCTGCCGCTGGAACTGGAAATCCGCGAACTGACCGACGCCGGCAAACCGACCGTCGTCGGCGCGCCCCTCTCGCGCGCGGCCGAAATCTACCGGACGATCGCCCGCCGCGTCGGCCTCAGGATCGCCGAGCGGGCTAGGGACATGAGCGGCAAGTTTCCGAACATCGTGGTGCAAAATACCTGACCGCTCGATTCCGCCGATTCCATCGGCTCTGTCGACTCCGCCTTCGCCCAACGGCCGCGCCGGGCGAAACCGGCGGCGCGAGACGGCGTCGAGCGTTGACTTGGGCGGCAAGCCACGTATAATGCCTCCCTTCCTCGTTGCCGCAAGCAGCCCGGCGGCGCCGGAGGCGCGTAGCTCAGCTGGTTAGAGCACCACCTTGACATGGTGGGGGTCGTTGGTTCGAGTCCAATCGCGCCTACCAGATACAAACCGCAGCAAAGCATTTGGAAACAATTGCTTGCTGCGGTTTTTGTTTTCCTGCCTTTCTCTTGGGACGAATTTTTGGACGAAAGCATGGCTTGCGCGAGCATGGCGTGGGCCATGCCCTAGTCGTTTCCGGATATCCAGCGGGCGTATTCGTCATGCGGCATCCTGGCCAAATAAAGTTCCACGGCGGGTATGTCGAAAAGCAAAGAAAGAATCCGTCATTCCCGCGAAAGCGGAATCCAGTTCGTGACATCCGGCCCGAAGGGCCGCCAATTTAAAAGATACGGCGCTGTGCGCCGGAGTGTACGCGCTGGATTCCCGCTTTCGCGGGAATGTCGAGGTGACGGGGCTGGCGATGGCGAGGGCAGGGTGGATTCCCGCTTGCCAAGGGGATGGCGTGGGACGGAAGTGGCGGGGCGGGGCGAGGGCGGACGGGATTCCGGCTCGTCAGGGGAATGACTGGGGGCTGTTCGTCCGTGGGTGATGATTCGACCGCCCGACTCCTTCCGATCCGCCTTCGGCGGTACACCTCCCTCAAGAGGGGGGGCTTGGCCAGCGCGGGTTGCGTTTCCGGTCAACAGCCCGATGCGAGCGTCTTATACGTCACCTGCTTAAGGGAGGAATTCGGCCCCGGCGAGTAGTCGTAGACTACTTTGCACGTCTGAGGGTTTTTCGCGCCCTTATGGAAAATACTGTCACGATCGACTCCGAAGTCATCGGAGAGGTTCAGCAAGGCAGACAAGTTCATCATATTCCACGCATAACCATTATCCGTGAGATACAACTTGCCGTTGACGAGGACGTTTTGGCCGTAACCAAACGGGTTCGGAGCCAACTGGCCCTGCCATCGCGTTGGCCGAGCGCATTTTGCCTTCGAGGTCTTTCATGACGGCGGCGCGGGCACCGCTGGAGAGGTCGACGAATCTCGGCAACGCCGTCGCCGCGAGAATGCCCAGGATCACGATCACCATCACCAGTTCAATCAGGGTGAATCCCGCTGATTTCATCGTATTTCGTCGAACTCCGCCGCGTATTCCATCGTGTTTCATATCAAGATTCCTTTCATTGCGAAGTGATTGAAAAAGCAAGGTCAGAAAACGAACCGGCGACGCTTCACGTCGCCAGTTCGTCGCCTCTGTCATTTCTTAACGGCGATGATAACCTATTATTTAGAAAAGAATTGTAAAATATTATTAAATAGGTATTTGATCGGAATATAACAGGAGTATCGACAAGCCGCGGTTCGTTTTGTTCCATTCGTCAAATGGCCGTGAATTCGGGGCTTGCGGCGCTGCGCGGCGGGGCGGCGGGTTTGCGGTGCGTCCGGGAGTTTTCAGAGCTGGAAGGCCAGCCAGAGCAGCAGGCCTTCCGCCATTTTCCGCATCCGGCCCGGACGCCGATGGAGGTAGGGGCGGCATTCCTTGCGGCGCGATTCGACCCAGCGCGCGAAATTCACGACGGCTTGCCGGTCGTAGAAGGCGATCATCATTTCGTAGTTGAGAAAAAGACTGCGTCCGTCGAGGTTGGCCGAGCCGACCAGCGCCAGTTCGTCGTCGACGAGTACGGCCTTGGCGTGCACCATGCGCGGGTGCAGCCAGACGCGCGCGCCGGCGGCGACCATGTCGCGCAGGGCGCGATGGCGCGCGTAATCGGCCAGGCGGTGGTTCGAGCGTTCGGGGATGACGAGGTCGACTTCGATTCCGCGCCGGGCGGCCAGGGTCAGCGCGATCAGGAGCGAGGGTTCGGGGACGAAGTACGGCGTGACCGCGAGGATGCGCCGCCGCGAGGTGAAGCAGGCCGATACCAGCAGGGTGAAAAGGGTGTCGTCCTGACGGTCCGGGCCGCTGTCGACCAGTTGCGCCAGGGCCGGCGGCATCGTTTCGCCGGTTTCGCGGACGGCGGCGGCCGGAGCGGCGGGCGGTGCTTCCTTTTCGATGGCGTAGCGCCAGTCCCGCGTAAATTGTTCGCGCGCCTGCGCGACGAGGTCGCCCGAAAGATCGAAGGAGAGGTCGATCCAGGGCTTGCGCCGGAAGATCGGCCGGGAGTCGCCCTCGAAGTATTCCGCCGCCAGGTTTCTGCCGCCGCACCAGAGGGATGTTCCATCCGCGATGACCATCTTGCGGTGATTGCGCAGATTGGTCCGCCCGCGCTTGGGGGAGCGGAACGGCGGGACGAAGCGGACGACCTCGATGCCCGCGTCGGCGAGCCGTCCCAGTCTGAAATGGCCGCCCATGTAGATGCCGATGCCGTCGATCAGCAGCCGCACCCGCACGCCCGCGCGCGCCTTCTGTTCGAGCAGTTGCAGGATTTCGTCGCCGAGCACGTCGCGGCCGACGAGGAAGGTCGATACGTCGATGGCGGCCCTGGCGCAGGCGATGACGCGGCGCAGCGCGTTGAGCGCCTGGGCGCCGTCCTCGTGGATGTTCAGCCCGGTGTAGGAGACGGGGTCGGGAATTCCCATGGCCGCGCCCAGTTGCAGCGAGCGCAGCATCGTCGGGTACGCGGCCGCGAACGCGGGCGGCGCGGAGCGCGGTTTCGGCGATTCCCTGAAAGCCGCGACCTTGCGGGAGCCGAAGGCCAGATAGAGCGGCAGGGCCAGCCAGGGCACCAGCAGGATGCCGAGCACCCAGGCGATCGCCGCCGAGGGGTGACGCCGCTGGTTGAGCGTCTGGGAGACTCCGACGTAGACCGCCAGCCCCGCCACCACCAGCAGGAAATCGAGTTCCCGCCAGTTCGCCCGGATGAAATCCGTCACCAGTCCGATCGCTTTCTCCTCATGTCATTCCGTTTCGCAATGGAAATGATACTTCGTCGACTTCGCCTTGCCGCGCCAGGGCGCCGTTCGCGGCTCGTTTTCGCGTCGCATTTCCATTGCGAAATGGAATCGTGCGAGCAGACGGAACCCCGCGACCAGACGCCGCCGCGCGCCGCGCGCGGAATCCGCCCGGCCGACGCGCGGGGCGGAGCGCGCGGACCGGGGCCTCACTCCACGGTCACGGATTTGGCCAGGTTGCGCGGCTTGTCGACGTCGGTGCCGCGCACCAGGGCCACATGATAAGCCAGCAGTTGCAGGGGAACCACGTGCAGCAGCGCGGAAAGCTGCCCGTAGTGCTCCGGCAGGCGCAAGAGGTGCACGCCGGCGGTTTCCGCGATTTCGCTGTCGGCGTCGGCGAACACGTAAAGTTCGCCGCCGCGCGCCCGCACTTCCTGCAGGTTCGATTTCAGCTTTTCGAGCAGGGCGTCGTTCGGCGCCACGGCGATCACCGGCATGTCCTTGTCCACCAGTGCCAGCGGGCCGTGTTTCAGTTCGCCGGCCGGGTAGGCCTCAGCGTGGATGTAGGTGATTTCCTTGAGCTTGAGCGCGCCTTCCAGGGCAATCGGATAATGACGTCCGCGCCCAAGGAACAGCGCATCCTGTTTCATGGCGAAACGCTCGGCCCATTCCCGGATGCGCGGTTCGAGTTCGAGCGCGCGCGAAACGGCCATCGGCAGATGGCGCAGATGCTGGAGCTCGGCCGCCTCGGTGCTTTCGGACAATCTTCCGCGCAGCTTGGCGAGGATCAGGGTCAGCAGATACAGCGCGGCGAGCTGCGTGGTGAACGCCTTGGTGGAGGCCACGCCGATCTCCGGACCGGCGCGCGTGATGAAACGCAGATCGTTCTCGCGCACGAGCGAGGATTCCGGCACGTTGCAGATGCACAGCGTGTGGCGCATCCCCAGCGATTTCGCGTGCTGCAACGCGGCCAGCGTGTCCGCCGTCTCGCCGGACTGGGAAAGCGTGACCACCAGCGTGCGCGGGTCGGCCACCGATTCGCGGTAACGGTATTCGCTCGCCACCTCGACGTTGCAGGGCACGCCGGCCAGCGCCTCGATCCAGTAGCGGGCCACCAGGCCGGCGTGATGACTGGTGCCGCAGGCGATGATGAGAACCTGCCCGATCTCCTTCAGCGTCTCTTCGCAGCGCGCGCCGAAGAGGCCCGGCTGGACGCTGCGCGCCGCGCCGAGCATCTCCAGGGTGTTGGCGAGCGCGGTCGGCTGCTCGAAAATCTCCTTCTGCATGTAATGCCGGTACGGGCCGAGTTCGACCGCGTCCGCCGACAGATAGGTTTCCGTTTCGGGGCGCGTCACCGGCGAGCCGTCGACGCGCGTGACGCGATGGCCCGTCCGCGTGAGTTCGGCGCAGTCGCCGTTCTCCAGATAGACGATGCGGCGCGTGACCTGCAACAGGGCCGAGGCGTCGGAGGCCGCGTAGTTGCCCTCGGCCGACAGGCCGAGCAGCAGCGGCGAGCCTTCGCGCGCGACGATCACGCGCTCCGGCTCCGCTTCGCGCAGAACCGCCAGCGCGTAAGCCCCTTGCAGTTGAGCGATCGCCGCGCGCGTGGCCGCGAAAAGGTCCGGCGTCCTTTTCAGCTCATGATCGATCAGATGCGCCACGACCTCGGTATCCGTGTCCGAGGTGAATACGTAACCCTCGCTTTTCAGGCGCGCGCGCAGGGCCTCGTGATTTTCGATGATGCCGTTATGCACGACGGCGAGGCCGCCCGATACGTGCGGATGGGCGTTGCGCTCGCACGGCACGCCGTGCGTCGCCCAGCGCGTGTGGGCGATCCCCGTGCGGCCCTCGGCGCGCGAAGCCTCGGCCTGGGCGGCCAGCTCGGCGACCCGTCCGACCGCGCGCAGCCGCCGCAGCCCCGTCCCGTCGACCAGCGCCAGCCCCGCCGAATCGTAGCCACGGTATTCAAGCCGCCGCAACCCTTGCAGGAGAACGGAAACGATGTTGCGGTCCGCGACCGCCGCGACGATGCCACACATGATTTATCCCCAGGCGGTGAAGAAAAAAGACGATGCCGGGAGATATTCTACCCCGCGCCCCGTTTTTCGCCGCCAACTATCGCACGCGCCATCGCACATGGAATGGCGGGGGGGGGGGAGTGGGACGCCCGCGCTCCAGGGGGAATTCGGCGGAGAAACAAGCCTCCCTCAAAAAGCGGACTTGATTTGATCACGGCGTAACGCAATAATTTTTGATTGGAGATAAGCCCCTCTCCAAGAATAAAGCTTTCGATCAGTTGTCCATCGTTAGCGTTTCTATTCCTCAAGGCTGTTCTTATGTTGTTGGGCATCGGGTTTCTCTGGTAAATGCCGTGCCTCGCCCAGTTTTCGATATATCCAGCGCCAAGAACAGTGCGCACATCCCTGGAACGCCCCATAGAAATCCGATACCTGCTAAAGTAATGAAAACGATAGTTCCCATTTCATTCCTGTCGTCCGCGAACAATTAAAACGATCAATTAAAAGGGCTGAGACATTCAGTTTTTCTCTTCGCGTTTTTCATTCAAAAACATGAATGTCTCTTGTCTCCGATTCCTTAAAGGCTTTTCGGTATTGAAAATGATTCCTGACCGTGACTTTGGAATCATTCCTTCTCCGGCCTCTTCCATCCCGGAATCGACGCCTGCTTCGCGCGCGAGACGGTCAGGCCGCCGGGTGGCGCGTCTTTCGTGAGTGTCGTTCCCGCGCCGAGCGTCGCGCCGCGGCCGACCGTCACGGGGGCGACCAATTGGGTGTCCGAGCCGATGAAGGCGTCGTCCTCGATGATCGTGCGGTGCTTGTTGGCGCCGTCATAATTGCAGGTGATCGTTCCCGCGCCGATGTTGACCCGGCGGCCGACCGTCGCGTCGCCGATGTAGGCCAGGTGATTCGCCTTGGAATGCGCCGCGATGGCGCTTTTCTTGATCTCGACGAAATTGCCCACATGCACGTCCTCCGCGAGTTCCGCGCCCGGACGCAGACGGGCGAACGGGCCGATCCGGTTGTCCGCGCCGACCACGGCGTCCTCGATGTGCGTAAACGCTTCGATCCGCGTTCCCGGCCCGATGCGCGCGTTCTTCAACACGCAGTTCGGGCCGATTTCCACCGCTTCGCCGAGTTCGACCCGCCCCTCGAACACGCAGCCCACGTCGATGCACACGTCGCGCCCGCAACGCAATTCGCCGCGCACGTCGATACGCGCCGGATCGGCGAGCCGCGCGCCCCGCTCCATCAGATTTTCCGCGATGGCGCGCTGGGCGACGCGCTCCAGCTCGGCAAGTTGCGCCTGGCTGTTGACGCCGAGCACTTCCCAGGTGTGCGCCGGACTGGCCGTGCGCACCGGCAATCCGGCGTCGACGGCCATGCCGACGACATCCGTCAGGTAGTATTCGCGCTGGGCGTTGTCGCTCGACAGCCGGTTCAGCCATTCGCCGAGACGTTCGGTCGGCAGCGCCATGATGCCGGTATTGATCTCGCGGATGGCCCGTTCCCCGGCGCTCGCGTCATTCTGCTCGACGATGCGCGCGACCCGTCCGGCCGGGTCGCGCACGATGCGTCCGTACCCTTGCGGATCGGCCAGTTCGACGGTCAGCACGGCCATTCCGCCGCTGGCCGCGTCGATCAGTTCGCGCAGGGTTTCGGCCCGGATCAGCGGCACGTCGCCGTAAAGCACCAGCGTCGTCCCCAGTCCGTCGAGAAAGGGAAGCGCCTGCCGGACGGCGTGCCCGGTTCCGAGCCGCGGCTCCTGCAAGGCCCAGGAGAGATCGGGCGCGTCGAGCGCCGCGCGGACGGCGTCCCCGCCGTGGCCGTAGACAACGCACAATCGGCGCGGCGACAGCGCGCGCGCCGTATCGATGACGTGCCGGACGAGCGCCTTGCCCGCGAGGGGATGCAGCACCTTGGGCAGATCGGAATTCATGCGCTTGCCCTGGCCGGCGGCGAGAATGACGATGTTCATGATGGGACTTTCCTATCCTGAAAACCGTAGTTTAACCACGGCGAACACGGCGGTCACGGCGAAAAACGAGGAGAACGGGAGTTCAACGACGATGGTCACGACGGCCATCGCGCGAGGCCGCGCCGCCATGTGGCGATTGGACTGAAAGCCGGAAAATTCACGCCCCTCCGCCCACGCTTCGCTTATCCCGGCGGCGCGGGCCGCGGCCTTGGTGAGCGCCGGCCTACGTTTCCGGCTTCGCGCGCAGATTCCTTTCCGTTACCGCCATCAGATCGGCGGCGCTTCTGTTCAAAGCCGCGGCGATCCTGAGAATCAGCGCCAGCGTGGGCATGTGCTCTCCGCGCTCTATCTTGCCCATGTGCGAGCGCTCGATTTCCGCCAGAGAAGCCAGTTCTTCCTGAGCCATCCCCAGTTCCGTCCGCGCCGCGCGCACCGCCAGACCGAAAGCCAGGGCTGGCCCGGATTCATAGGAGGTCGAGCCGGCGGGGCGGCCTCGACGGACAGTACGCTTTTGCATCGGCAAAAGCGTCAAATATCGTGAAATATTTAACCACGTTAAATTTAACTCATGCTATTATTTTTTTGCGGAAGCCTGCCTTCATGAAGCGTGATTTCCCGCGCGCAACAGGCCGGCGTCCGTGAGTTCGCCTGAACGCAAGTGGTCGCGGAATTTTCCTGGTTTTTCCAACCAACCCTTTGATTGATGTCACATAGGAGGAAGAAAAAATGGAACTACGCTTTGAGGTGATGATTCTGTGCGCGCTGATGCTTGTGGCGGTCCGGACGGCCGGCGCTGACGAAAAGATCAAGGCGACCGAGGTGAAAATCGAATCACCGTCGGATTCTTCGCGCGCCGGAATCGCTGGTAAAGTTGCCATCGCCAAAGCGGTCATCTGGGATTGGATCTCGTCCGAGACAAAAATCAAGGCAACGGAAGTAAAAGTCGAATCGCCGCTTGATTCTTCGCGTACAAGTGCTGCTGGTAAAGCGCCTGCTGTTAAGGCAATGAGTGGGGATTTGGCCCCACCCAGAACGAAAACCAAGGCAACTGAAGTGAAGATCAAGTCGCCAAACGATTCTTCACGTGCGGACGCGACCAAAAATACCACCGCCGAAACGACGACCGCCAGAGCCTCGGCGTCATCCGTTACCAGGGTCGAAACGGCCAAAAGGAAAAGTGAATCGCCATCCGGTTCCTCCCGCACAAGCACCGTGGAAAACATTGCCATCGGCGCAACGGTCGCGGGCGGCGTAACGGCCGGAGCCGGAATCGTGGCAGCAACAACGACGGGCGTTCCCACGGCCATAGCCGCCGCCCCGGTCGCGGGCGCTGTCATTGGCGGCGGACTTGGCGGTTTCTTTGGTTCGGGTATTGGCCTTGCGACAGCCGGGGCCGGAATGGCGGCAACTTGGCCGTTGGCGGCCGGAGGCGCTGCGATTGGCGGCTGGGCGGGTTCCGCTGTTGCATGGAGTGCCGGCATTTTGGGCATTGGCACCGCGCCCGCGTGGGCAGTGCCCGCCGCGATCGCTGGCGGAACCGTGGCGGCCATTGGCGGCCTGACGATAGCGGGATGCGAGTTCCTGATCGACTGCCACGGCCCATTCTTTTGGCAGAGTTCATCCAATGACCAAGCCGATCCAGTCAAGAAATAAGGACATGTCTTAGAAGTCGCGCGAGGTTCACCCCCTCTTGACCAAATAAATACTGACGGGAACCAAACAATGACCACCAAAGTAAAAGTCACAGTGATCTGTGTGTCACTATTGCTGACGTTCTGGAGTCATTCGGGATTGCCATTCTCATTGTGGAGCAACCCCGGCGGTGTTTCGGATGACTTCTATAAGAAGTATAAGGAGCTGGGAGCGCCGAAAATTCTATATTCATGCACCGAGGATCTCTCGCGGTGGTCGGTCTGCATGAAAGAAGGCATATCGGCGCTGCTGAAATGCCGCGACAAATACCCGGACGAAAAACTGAAATACACCGAAACATCCTATGTCGCGGGCGTCGGCAAGGATTCTTCTTACAACAAGCTTCTGAACGAAGCCAAGGACGAGTGCAAAGGAGAGTTCAAGTTATTGGAAAGCAAAGAGAATTGATGTGCTGATAACAATTTTGATTTGTCTTGGAATTATTGGAATTATTTGTGCCTTACTTGAAGTGGGGCTGATCGGCTGTCTTGTCGTCATTGCTCTTTCCTCTCTTTCCATTCTTGCTCCATTCTTTACTGCGTTTGTCCGCGATTTGTTGTCAATCGAAAATTGGTGGATGGTTGCGGCTGCTCTTGTTTTCCTGGTTCTTGTTTATGTTTGCAACAGGCGTTAGTACGAAACAAAAACAGACCTCTATATGGCTCCATTACGCCATTATTTTTTTGATCCGGAGCATTAAATGAAATTCTTTGTGAAAATTCCATTTTCATTCTATCTAGGATATAAGGCAGTTGCTGGAATGGCCACGATTGCCGGGTATTCGGCGCTTCTTGCGGGCAAGGGAATTTCCAGGATATTATCCAGCCGCCGTTAACACGAGTGATATGGTCTTTGCCGGGCTGGTCTGCCATAGAACTATTCACAAGTAACGCGCCTTGTCGGACACAATGAAAAAAGGCCGCCATTACGGCGGCCTTTTGTTTTGTAGCACAGATGCGGGATCGGATCAGGTTTGCCGCTCGATCCTCATCGCATGGAAACCGCGATGAACGAACGTGAAGTCGGGCGCGAGGAAGATGGCGGCCAAGCACCACGCCAATCCCTGTTGTCCTTACGTGCCCGTCGTGGTCAATCCAATCTCTCATTCCATTTTCAATGAAGCGAGGTAAAGCCTTTTTCATCCCAACCTATGCGTGCCGCAAATCAAAATCTCCCTCAAGAGGGAGATTTGGCTTGCGGCGCTTCGCGCCGGAGGGTACGTTCCTGGATTCCCGCGTTCGCGGGAATGACGGAAATGATGGAAGCGGCGAAGGCAACGGCGAACAGGATTTCCGCTTGTCAAGGGAATGACGGGGCTTTTTGCTTTTCGCCATGCCCGGCGTATTCGTCGTGGTCAAAGGTTTCTTTCCGAAACCTTCTCCCGCGCCCCGCCGTGTTCGTCGCGGCGGGGCGCGGCCATCACAGTTTGAACACTTGCACCGCTTTTTCCGTTTTTTGCGCCAGTTCTTCGAGCTGCCTGGCGTTGGACAAGCTGGCCTCGGCGGCGGCGTTGTTTTCGTCGGTGATTTGCGCCACGCTCTCCACGTGCTTGGCGATATCCTGACTGGCGCGGCTCTGTTCCCGCAGGGCGTCGGAAATTTCCGTGACCGCGAGCGAGACCTTGTCGGCGCTCGCCTGGATCGAGGTCATGCGCTCGCCGGCTTCGCGCGCCAGCGCCTTGCCCGCCTCCATCTGTTCGACCACGTGGTGCATGGTTTCGACCGCGCCGTTGGCCGATGCCTGGATCTTGTCGATCATCGTGCCGATGTCGAGCGTCGATTGCGCCGTGCGTTCGGCCAGTTTCCTGACTTCGTCGGCCACGACCGCGAAGCCCCGGCCCTGTTCGCCGGCGCGCGCGGCCTCGATGGCGGCGTTGAGCGCCAGCAGATTCGTCTGGTCGGCCACTTCCTTGATGACTTGCACGACGCTGGAAATCTGTTTCGAGTTTTCGCCCAGGGCGATGATGACATCGCTGGCGGCGCTGACGCTCGTGGCGATTTCGTCCATTTCGCTCGCCGTGCGCAGAATGATCTGCCCGCCTTCGACGGAATTTTTCTCCGCTTCGCTGGCGAGCGCCTGCGCTTCCTCGGCGCTGTTCGATACCGTGCCGATGGAAACGGTCATTTCCTCGACCGCCGTCGCCATCGCCGACGTGGCGCTGCTCTGGTTCGACGAGCTGCTCGCCACCTGGGAGGCGGTCGACGAAACCGCCTGGGCGGTGTTGGATACTTCCTTCGCCCCGGTCTGGATGGCGGCGAGCGTTTCCTGCAAGCGCCCGGCCAGCGCGTTGAAACTCTTGACCACTTCGCTGATTTCGTCCTTGCCGTCGACGTCGACGCGCAGCGTCAGGTCGTTGTCCGTGGTGATCCGCTCCATCGTCTGGCGGGTCGATTCCAGCGGTTTCATGATGCTCCGGATCACGAGCCACGAAAGCGCGAAGATGACGAGGATCGCCATGCTGACGATGACGATTTGCGCGACCGTGAGATTCCGGCTGAGCACGGCGCCTTCGTGTTCGTTCTGTTTGCTCACCTCGTCCTCGAAATGGATGAGCGCGTCCAGGCTGTCGTCCAGCGCCTTGTAGCTGGCCTCCTGTCCGCGCAGCACCGTGGCGGCTTGCTTCACCAGATGTTCGCTGCTGCTGTCCGGCGGCAGGGCGATCAGGTTTTCCATGACTCCGCGTATCGGCGCGATGTCTTTCGTCCAGGTTTCCCAGACTTGCAGGAACGGCTTGACGACCGGCTCCAGCTTCTGGGCCGCTTCCTCCGTCCGGGGCATGTTCAGGAACGCCTGGATTTCCTGTTTGGCCAGAGCCAGTTGTTCATCGTATTCCTTGAGAATGGCGGTGAATTTGTTCCTCGCGTCCGCCGGATGGTCGTATCCCGCGATCACGATGGCCCGGTTCATCGTGATCCGGATATTGGCCTCGGCCATCTTGACGTGATTCACGTAGCCGCGCGCCGGAATGATTACCTCGGCCAGCTGGACGATGGACCCCGACAGGGTGGTTATGCCGAACAGGGCCAGCCCTCCGACGAGGACGGTTGCCGCCAGACTGCACAGGGTCAGGAGGAGCAGCTTGGTTCTGATTTTCATGTGCGCTTTCCAGTGCGAGAGGTTGGTGATTTAATATTTCTAGTCTCTAATCGATCACAACACAACCCGCGCGACGCGCCGCCGGACTTTTTACCGGGAATTGGCCGTCCACGAATCCCTGAGCGTCACCGTCCGGTTGAACACCGGCGCGCCGTCCCGCGAATCGATGGCGTCGGCGACGAAGTAGCCGTGCCGTTCGAACTGGAAACGCTCTTCCGGCTTGGCGTTCTTCAGCGCGGGTTCCAGCCGGGCGGTGATGACCCGGACGCTGCCCGGATTGAGGTCGTCGAGGAAATCGCGGCCGCCCGCTCCGGGCGCCGGATTGGCGAACAGCCGGTCGTAGAGGCGCACCTCGGCCTGGCAGGCGCTGGCCGCCGCCACCCAGTGCAGGTTGCCCTTGACCCGGTAGCCGTCGGCGCCGGGCGTGCCGCTTTTGGAGTCCGGCATGTAGTCGCAATGCACGGCGGTCACTCTGCCGTTTTCATCCTTGTCGCAGCCGGTGCATTTGACGACGAAACCATGCCGCAGGCGGGCCGCGTTGCCGGGATACAGGCGATGGTAGCCCTTGGCCGGCGTTTCCATGAAATCCTCGCGCTCGATCCACAGCTCGCGGCCAAAGGGCATCGCGCGCTTGCCGAGTTCCGGCTTCAGCGGATGGTTCGGCGCGAAGCACTCCTCGGTTTTCCCTTCCGGGTAGTTGTCGACGATGAGTTTCAGCGGATCGAGCACGGCGACGCGGCGCTCGGCGGAATCGTTGAGCACTTCGCGCATGCAGTCCTCGAACAGCGTGTAGTCGATCAGCGAGTCGGCCTTGGAGACGCCGATGCGCTCGGCGAACAGACGGAAGCCTTCCGGCGCGTAGCCGCGGCGGCGCGCGCCGACGATCGTCGGCATGCGCGGATCGTCCCAGCCGGAAACGTGCTTTTCCTCGACCAGCTGGATGAGCTTGCGCTTGGAGAGCACGACGTAGGTGAGGTTCAGGCGCGAAAACTCGATCTGCTGCGGCGTCGGGCGCTGCAACAGGCCGCCTTCCGCGAGGCGTTCCAGCAGCCAGTCGTAGAAGGGACGCTGGTCCTCGAATTCGAGCGTGCAGATCGAATGCGTGATGTTTTCCAGCGCGTCCTCGATCGGATGGGCGAAGGTATACATCGGATAGACGCACCAGCGGTTGCCCGTGTTGTGATGCTCGGCATGGCGAATGCGGTAGATCGCCGGGTCGCGCAGGTTGATGTTGGGCGAGGCCATGTCGATCTTGGCGCGCAGGATGTGCGCGCCGTCGGGAAATTCTCCGGCCTGCATACGGCGGAAAAGCAGCATGTTTTCCTCCGGGCTGCGCTTGCGGTAGGGCGAATCCTTGCCGGATTCGGTCAGCGTGCCGCGGGCGAGACGCATTTCGTCGGCGCTCTGGCTGTCGACGTAGGCGTTTCCGGATTCGATCAGGTATTCGGCGCAGGCGACCATCGAATCGAAATAATCCGAGGCGTAGTAGAGATTGTTTTCCTTTTCGTCCTGCCAGGAAAAGCCCAGCCAGCGCACGGCGTCGACGATCGAATCGACGTATTCCTTCTCTTCCCTTTCCGGGTTGGTGTCGTCGAAGCGCAGGTGGCAGCGCCCGCCGTAATCGCGCGCCAGCCCGAAATTCAGGCAGATCGACTTGGCGTGCCCGAAGTGCAGATAACCGTTCGGTTCCGGCGGAAAGCGCGTGCGGATGCGCGCGGGATCGGACGCTCCGGCGAGCTGTTGCGGCGCGAGGCCGGGCTTGCCGGACCAGCGGCGGTGGGCGTGCTTGCCGGCGGCCAGGTCGGCGTCGATGATGTTGCGGATGAAATTGGCGGCGGGCGCCAAGGTCGTGGCGGTGGTTTTTTCACCGTTTTTGGGCGCGTTGTTCACGGCTGGTTTCCTCATTTCCGAAGCCTGTCATTCTAACCGCAAGAAATGACTTTTTACGGCGCGATTTTTACGGCGAACCCCGTATCGGTTTCACCTGTCCGCCCGCGTCATCGACGCCGGACGCGGAGGAAAAAGGGGATAATGCTTTTTTCACCAGAACGAGGAATTGTCGATGCGTACCATGAAAATCGGAAAATCGGGGATCGAGGCGTCGGTGGTCGGTATCGGGGCATGGGCCATTGGCGGCGACAGCAGTTGGGGAGCGAGCGACGACGCGGAATCCGTGCGCACCATCCACCGCGCGCGGGAACTCGGCGTTACCCTGCTCGACACGGCGCCGGCCTACGGGCTGGGACACAGCGAGGAGGTCGTCGGCAAGGCGCTGGCCGGACGGCGCGGCGACTACGTGCTGTCGACGAAATGCGGGCTGCGCTGGGACATCGGGGAAGGCGCTTTCAAAATGGAGCGCGACGGCGCGCGCAT